>JAFPTE010000217.1 GCA_017400415.1 Oscillospiraceae bacterium | reverse complement strand
GGTTTCCGGAGGATACTGCCATTGCTGATGATAAAGGCCGCCGGTGCTGCGGAAGTCGGGAATGCCGCTTTCCGTGGAAACCCCCGCCCCGCCGAAAAATACCGCCCGATGGGAGGCGCTGGGCGGCGGCCACGATGAGCGTGAGCAGACTCTGAACCAGCTTCTGGTGGAAATGGACGGCTTCAACGACAACGAGGGCGTTATCGTCATGGCGGCCACAAACCGGGCCGACATTCTGGACTCCGCCCTGCTCCGCCCCGGCCGCTTCGACCGGCAGATCTACGTGGGCGTGCCGGACGTTAAGGGCCGTGAGGAGATTCTTAAAATCCACTCCCGGGGCAAGAGCCTGGGCGACGACGTGGACCTGAAGAGCATTGCCCACGGCACCGTGGGCTTCACGGGAGCGGACCTGGAAAACCTGATGAACGAGTCCGCCCTGCTGGCTGCCCGCCGGAACAAGCCCTTTATCACCATGCAGGAGATTGACGACGCCATCCTCAAGGTGGAGATGGGCCCGGAGAAGAAGAGCCACACGGTCTCCGAGAAGGAGCGGCGGCTGACGGCCTACCATGAGGCGGGCCACGCCATCGCCGGCAGATTCCTGGAGAACGCCGAGCCTGTCCACTATATAACCATTATCCCCCGCCGGGGAGCCGGCGGCTTCACCCTGTACCGGCCGGAGGAGGACACCAACTTCTACTCCCGGACCTACCTCTTTGAGCGCATCGTGGTTGCCCTGGGCGGCAGGACCGCCGAGCGGCTCTTCATCCACGATATCTCCACCGGCGCCTCCGGCGACATTCAGTCCGCCACGGACATCGCCCGGAAGATGGTCACCGTCTACGGCATGAGCGACCGGCTGGGCCCCATCAGCTTCGACTCCTCCAGCCACTCCGTGTTCATCGGCCGTGACTTCGGCCAGACCAAGAGCTACTCCGAGGAGACCGCCGCCATGATTGACGAGGAGGTCAAGCGCATCTTTGACGACGCTGCCGTCTGCTGCGAGAACCTGCTCCGGGAGCACAGCGACCTGCTGGTTGCCACCGCCGAATACCTGCTGGAGCACGAGAGCATGACCGGCGAGACCTTCAATTACCTCTGCGACCACGGCCAGCTCCCCCCTGAGGACCAGGAGCCTGCCGAGCCCCCCAGAAACCCCAAAACCGAGGCCGTTCTGGACCAGATAAGGGCAGAGGCCCTGGAGAAGGCCAGAGAGCAGGAGCGCCTTGAGAAGGGCATCACCGAGGAGGAGCGGAACGCAGCTCCGGAAGGCGAAAACCCCTTCACCCAGGAGCCGGACTCCCCCGCCGACAGCCAGGAAAAAAGCGAATAAAAAACTCCCGCACTGAAAAAGCTCAGTGCGGGATTATTGTTTGCTTTTTTTACTCGATAACGCCGTTCAGATTGAAGGCGTAGCCGTTCTTGCCCTTTTCCTTCACAAAGTAAAGAGCCCGGTCGGCGGCCTTGAAGAGGTCATCCTCCCCGGTGGCGCTGGAGAAGGCGATGCCCACGGAAAGGGTTATGGGCGGCAGCCCGTCAGAGGTGTCCATAAGCTCCCGGCGGAGCATGGCGATCTTATTTACAACAACGGCCTTCAGCTGGGGGGTCATTCCGGTCATAATAATGGCGAACTCATCGCCGCCGATGCGGCAGGGGTAATCGGAGAAGCGGAAGCAGTGCTTCATGAGCTTGGCGACCTTCTGAAGCACCCGGTCACCCACGTCGTGGCCGTAGACATCGTTGAAGCCCTTGAAGCCGTCCACATCCAGAAGGAGCAGGGCCACATCCTCCGTAAACTGTTCCCGGAAGCTCTCAAAGGCCCAGCGGTTATAAAGACGGGTCAGTGAGTCATGCTCTGCCACGTGCTTCAGATGCTCACTGGTGCGGCGGTTTTCCTCATACATCTCGTTATAGCTCTCGGCCAGGTCCTGAAGCTCCTCGGAGCCCTTAACGGGAAGAGGCTCGGATTTGGCGATCTTGTCCCGGAAGGCGTTCAGGGGCAGAATCATCATAAAGGCCACCAGGCACCCGTACCCCAGGGAAATGACCAGGATTGCAACGGAGACAATACGCTGGGTATTGAGCAGGGCGTCCAGGTCCCGCTGCACCTGGGGAGGCGGCACGGTTCCCATAGGGTTGGCAGCGTATATCTCTGCGGTTTTCATGCTGCAGAAGAGCATTACGATGCTGAGGGCAACCACAAGCAGCAGAACAACAATGTTCACAGCCTGCATACGAAGCTTTCCGTCAAAAAGAAAGCCGAAGCCTCTCTTTTTACTTTCCAACGCTCTCACCCCTTTCCTTGTACACCCTATCATAATACCACAGTTTGACAGGAAATGCAAACACTTTTCATAAACTAATACGATATTTGACAGCAAAAATCCCTTCGGCTTTTGTCGAAGGGATTTATTGTATGGGGTTACTTAAGGTCAGCTTTCTCCTTGAGGCCGGACTTATGGAGAATAAGCACGCCGGACAGCAGGCAGAGCTGGGCGCAGAGGTTTACGCCCTCCTCAATCCAGTTCATCTTGGGGTCGTTGCCGAACTCACGGCTGCCCAGATAGCCCATGCCCATCAGAAGCACAAAGGACAGGACGAACAGCACCACGGCGGGTATCTTCTTCATTCTGGCGGCGATGACGGTCAGGCAGCCGCAGAAGCCCAGGTAGCCCAGGACCATGAAGATGATGAAGACCACTGCGGCTCTCTCCTGCTTCGGCGCCTGGGTGGCGATGAGCATCAGAACCGGCAGGGCGGAAACGTAGCTCTTCCCCTTCCCCTGGTCAAAAAAGGTGGCGGCGATGAGGCCGATGCCCAGGATAAGGAAGCCGGCGGCCTGCATGGGCAGAAGAACGTTGTTCATCAGATACAGGTCGGCGATGTTCATGGTGTAAAAGAGCTTCCAGGTGGCCTTGTAGGCTCCGGCCCAGATGACCATGATGAGACCGGCGGACATGAGGGCGAAGGCTCCCTTGCTCATCTTGTTGTAAAGGTCACGCATGAGCAGTACGGAGGTGGCGGCAAAGAGTATTACCGGAATATAGTCCACCAGTGCAAGAGAGACTGTCATTTCTTTACCTCACTTTTGTTAAGGGTGTAAAGGGGAATGAAGGGGATGATGATGGGGGTCTTCTTTACGTACTCCTGATACTCCTTCTTGGAGCCGTAATTGCCGTTCTGGCGCTTCTCCAGGCGCTGGGCGCCGTTGAACATGATGATAATGATGGAGATCCAGGCCAGCACAGCCATGACCCACTGGCCCCAGTGGTTGAGGGCGCCCCAGGAGCCGATGAAGGTACCGGTCCAGAAGGTCAGCTCGCCCAGATAGTTGGGGCAGCGCACCAGCTTGTAAAGGCCCTCGGTGGCGGCCATCCTGGGGTTCTTTTTCTTCTGTTCGGACTTCTGGCGGTCAGCCTCGGCCTCCAGGAAGATGCCCAGGGCGGAGACCACGATGCCTATGATGCCGAACACCAGGTCGGCGGACTCATTGGCCAGGCGATAGAACACCGGGGAGAGCTGAATGGTGTACAGAACGCCCATAAAGAGCCACATGAAGGCCAGCACGAACACGGGGATGGGCTTCTCGGTCTTGGTGGCCTCATCCAGGGTCTTCCGATAGGAGGCGTTCTTCATCTCCCGGACCAGCAGGAAGCCGCCCAGGCGGATTCCGTAGATAACGCAGAGGATAAGCATGATGACGGGCAGCACGGCCAGCTTTCCCAGCACGGCGAAGATGATGCCGATGGCCACGGCGCCGGCGGCAATGGCGAAGCCGTAGCCGATGGACATGAACCACACAAACTTCTTGAAGCCGCAGGCGCAGGCCGCCAGGCAGACAACGAAGACTATCCAGAGTAAATTCCAGTACATTTATCCCTGCCTCACTTTCCGAAGTAATCCTTGATGTACTTTGCGAAGCTCTTCTCGCCTATCATGGTGTCGCCCACCAGGTCGTGGCTCAGGGTCCAGCGGGAGAAGAGGATTATATCGTGCTTGCCCTCCTTGCGGATCTTGGGCAGGTTGGCCAGCAGGCCGAACAGCCAGATGGGAGCCCACTTTATCCTGGTCTCCTTGCCGGCGGCCTTGAAGCACATATCCGCCATCTCCTCGTAGGTGTAGGTCTCCTTGCCGCCTACGTTGTAGGTTACGTTCTTGTCGCACATATGCTCCACGATGAAGTCGGCAAAATCCGGGCAGTCCACCACGTTGGCCTTGACCTTGCCGTAGCCCTTCAGAAGCTGCATCTCGCCCTTGTCCACATAGGGCTTGAACACCTTGCAGATATCGTAGAAATATCCGGTGGGGCGGTAGATGACCCAGTCCATGGGCTGCTTTTTGATATCCTGCTCCACCAGGTACTTGGCGTGGAGCATGGGCACCTTCTCTGCGCCGGGCTCGTCGCAGGATATGACGGAGATGTAGTTGAACTTCTTCACGCCGGCTCTCTTGGCCTCGTTATAGAGGTTCATGTTGCCCTGATAATCGATGTCGTAAGAGGTGAAGCGGGTGGAGGCGCCGGTGAGGCCCATGGTGGTGATGACCACGTCCACGCCGTCGCACAGGCCCTTAAGGGTCTCCGGGTTGGTGGCATCGATGGAGCGGAAGACGTACTTCCCCTGGGTGCCCTCGACGGGCCGCTCCTTCAGGTCGGCGGCTACGACCTCATGGCCCTTTGCACAGAGGCTCTTAAGGATCTCCCCGCCCAGGTTTCCGAAGGCGCCAGCAAGCAGAACTTTCATTTTCTTTTCCTCCCTTATTTATTCTTTTCCTTGGAACGCTTGTCGTTTATGATGTCCATATGCTCTTCCGTAATCAGAGTGACGCCGTTTTCCCGGGCCCACTGTACGCAGCCCTTCAGGGCGGTGGGCAGGAAGATGCGGGGCACCTTCACCAGTCTGGCGCAGGCCTCGTCAGTGAACTTTATCTTGTCGTCGATGCGGTCGGCCGCATAGCGGACGGACTGGACGCTGGTCTGGCGGACAGGCAGCAGCTCCGGAATGGGACGGCGGAACTTGGTGTACCAGAAGTTCTTGGAATCACGGTAGCCGTAATCCACGGGCACCCTGGGGAAGTCCCAGGCGGTGACGCCGTTGATGATGCCGTTATACTGCTTTTCCTTCATGAGGATGTGGTCGATGCGGAGGATGAAGTGGGCGCCGAAGGGGCTGGTGATGCCGTTGAAGTTGTGGTAGGGTCCCGGGTAGCCGTTGAGCTCGCCGGGCTTGTCGTCCTGGGCGTTGTCAAGCTCCCGCATCCAGGTGCACTCGAAAACCTGGAAGGATTCCTGCACCACCTTGGGGTACAGGCCCTTGGGGTCCTCCTCTGCCCGGAGGCCGTCCTCCAGGGTGAACTTGCAGTCCTTCATCTTCTCCTCGGGGGTGTCGCCGGGCCAGCCCATGCGGACCGCCTCCTTGAAGAACTTGCGGCTGTCCGGGATGAAGTTGATGGCGCACTTGCCGTTGGCCAGCAGGTGCTGGGCGGTGTTGGAGGAGTTGCGGCAGTTGAGCAGCATGGCGTAATATTCCTTGCCGGCTACATAGTAGGGGGCGATGAGGGAATAGGGTCCCAGGCTGGTCTTGCCGTCCGGGGTCAGGGTGCTGATGAGCACCGTGGGCATGGGATAATAGGCGGAGGTCTGGTAGAAGTTGTCAACGATTCGCAGATCCTTGAAGCTGGACATTTTGTTTTTCCTTCCTTTCAGGCTATTATTTTTTCGATTACGGGCATAAGGGCATCCAAGGCCTCCGGCTCCCGCTGACCTGCAGTCAGCACGATTTCGGAGAGCACCTCCAGAGCCGCCGGGGATACCTGCCGCCCGAAGCGGTCCAGGAGCTCCTCCACGCAGCCGCTGATGGCGGCAACAAGGTCCCTGTGATGCTCCGAGATGCGGTTCACGGCGCCGTTGTGGTTGGAGTAGCGCTTCCAGGCGGGGCTGTACCGGTCCACGAAGGCCCGCAGGGCCGCATCCATGCTGCGGAAGCCCTCCTCAACGGTGCCGGCGGCCCGGGCTCCCTTCTTCATGCTCTCCACGGCCTCAAACCAATCCTCCAGCATAACGGCGGCGATGAGGTAGTCCTTGGAGGGGAAGTAGTTATACACGGTGCCGACGGCGGTGCTGCAGTCTGCCGCCACGTCACGGACGGTGATATCGTGGACCCGGGAGCTCAGAAGCCGCTCCCTGGCGGACCTTACAAGCCGCTCCCTCAGCTCCGGAATGAGCTTCGGCACAGGCAATTACTCCTTTCTTTTTTTCACAAACAGCAGGAAGAACACTGCCATAAACAGCTCTCCGAACATGCTTATGAAGAAAATCAGATCGAAATTCCCCGTGGCCGGACCCAGGGCCGCAAAGAGAAACATGAGAAAGCCGGAGAGAAACAGATGGGGATTTTTCTCCCTTACCCACAGGGCTATGCCGGCGGCCATGATGAGGAACACCGGGCCGAAGGAAAGGCCGTTCTGCACTCCGTCCGCCCAGGCCGGGGTGGCGTCAGCAGAGGCGTAGCGGGTAACAGCCCCTACCGCTGCGCTCTCGGTAACCACGGAAAAGCCGGCGGCGCAGCCTGCCACCACCAGGACCGCTGTAACCGCCCAGATTATCTCCATGGGCAGCTTCTTTAGCCGGAGGGCAAGGCCGCAGATGGGCAGCGTAAAAGGGATAAGGGTGCAGTGGAGCACATAGCGCAGCTGGCTGAGCCCCTTCAGAGCGTCCCCGGGACCCATGACGGTCCCCAGCGCCACTATAAAGGCGTCGTAAAAGAGGCCGAAGACCACCAGAGCCATGAGAAGCGGAAGAGGCTTCCTCCC
>JAFPTE010000216.1 GCA_017400415.1 Oscillospiraceae bacterium | reverse complement strand
GTTTCAACGCCGAGGGCAACCAGGTCTCCTACCGCTGCGACGTGAAGCGGGTGATTACCATCAATTTTGACCGCAGCGAGGTCCGCTCACAGCTCAAAAAGCTCTTCCGCACGTCGGAGGAGATTTCCGCCCGGATTGACCTGTGCCTGGTCACCACCCGGGTGAGCTACGAGGCCCCCTTCGATATGTCCGGGACCTTTGCGGAGGCCTTCCACACCTATCTGGGCAGGGAGGAATAAGCCTCTCTCCGGCGGGGCGGCTTGGGTGGTGCAGGATAAGAGAAGGCCGAGACCGGTTCGGCTGCAGGTGAACTATAATGCTGCAGATGCGTTCTCAGGAACATGAAAAAGCCGGAGCCCAGGCGCCGACAACATATTAAAGGAGGATCAAGCTTCACCGCTTCCCTCATCCATCGTGGCCTGTTACGCCGTAACGCTTATCGCAAAACCGGGATTACGCACCCCCAATCTTACCCTTCACAAGGCTCTTGACATCAATTGTATATTGATTGCTTTTCTCATTCTCTCCAGGGCCGCCGGGCCCCATCAGGCGGCGGAGGAGAAAAACGGTACAGGCCTATCGGACTTCTGTACCATCCAAGCCGTCCCGCCGGAGAAAAAAACGGAGCAGCAGGACTTATCCTGCTGCTCATTGACAATATGAAATTGTACAGGGACCAGGATGTCGTCAACGGGAACTTCAAGGAGCTTTGCCAGAGCGAAGAGATTGTCCACCGTGGGAAGGCTGTCGCCCTTCTGCCACTTGTAGATGGCCCTGGGGTCATCAAAGCCGAAATACTGCTGGAGGTCATGGACGGAATAGCCCCGCTCTTTCCGGAGCTCCTTGATTCTGGAGCCGGTGGCCGCCAGGTCGATGACCGGGAAGGTGTTGTGAATCATAATATCGCCTCCTAATCAGAATGGAGGCTAAATATACCATTGCCGAAAGCGTTTGTCAAGGGAAAAAGGAGGAATAATGATGAAATATGTACCTGCTGAAAAGAGAAGCAAAAGCGCCCGGCGGGAGCTTGCTTCCTCCCGGCGGGGGTCCTGGAACGGCGTTTCCCCCGTATCCCGCACTGAGCCCAATCCCAGGGCCTATGACCGCCTCCGGGAAAAGCGCCTTGCCAGAAAAGAGACGGAAGAATAAAAGTTTACAAGGCCGCTCCTTTGCTGTATAATCAGGCAAAGGAGTTTTTTTGCGGGAGGTCACGCTATGTCTGCAGGGGATAATCAGCGGCTGAAGCTTATCTATCTTGAGGAGATTTTCCGCCGGGAGACGGACGAAAACCACGGCCTTACCGTGGCTGAGCTGGCCGACATGCTCTCTGAGAAGGGCGTGAACGCCGAGCGCCGGACCATTTACAAGGACATCGAAGCCCTGCGTATTGCCGGCATGGATATAAACACCACCGCCAACCGGGGCCCCGGCTGCCGCTACTGGCTGGGCCAGCGGGACTTTGAGCTGCCGGAGCTGCGGCTTATGGTGGACTCTGTACAGGCGGCCCGCTTCATGACCGAGGCCAAGAGCCGGGAGCTCATTGAAAAAATCGAGGGCCTTACCAGCAGGCATGAGGCCAGGAGGCTCCACCGCCAGGTATACCTGACCGGCAAGGTCAAGAGCGACAACCGGCAGATCTATTACAGCATATTCAGAATACAGGACGCCATCGACGCCGGCCGCCGCATAACCTTCCGCTACTGGCAGTGGGATACAGACAAGAGACAGAAGCTCCGCCGGGACGGCGAGGCCTATGAGGTCACCCCTCTGGGCCTTGTTTGGGACAGCGAGTACTACTACCTCATTGCCAGGATGGGCAGGGAGGCGAGCCCCAGGCAGTACCGGGTGGACAAGATGAATGATATAGAAATCACCGAAGCCCCCGGCGTCCGGGACACAAAGGCCGACGCCGCCGAGCTTGCCGCCTACACCCGCAGCCTCTTCGGCATGTACTCCGGCGAGCAGACCGACGTGACCCTCCTCTGCCGCAACTCCATGGCGGGGGTCATAATCGACCGCTTCGGCAAATCCGTCATGATAATACCCCGGGATGAGGAGCACTTCACCGTCTCCGTCAAGGTGGCTCTGAGTCCCCAGTTTCTGGGCTGGATAACGGGCCTGGAGGGGGCGGTGACCGTGGCCGCCCCGGAAAAGGCCCTGGAGAAAATGCGGGAGCTGGCGGCAATAATGCAGGAGCAGTATCTGAAATAAGGGGCTTTTATTTGACAGTTTGACCACTTGAAAAAAAGCGTGGATCTGTTATAATAATCATAACAACGTGTGGCATTCAACTGCGTAAATCCGGTTGAAGGCCGCACGTGTATTTTTTTGCTTGAATGAGGAAAAACCAATGGAAAACAGCTCTCTTGCCCAGGCGCCCTTGGGCAGCCTTATGCGGAAATACTCCGTGCCCTGCATAATCTCCCTGCTTGTGGGCGCCCTTTACAACATTGTGGATCAGATTTTCATAGCCAACGCCGACTACCTGGGCTCCTACGGCAACGCCGCCAACACGGTGGTGTTCCCACTGACAGTCATCGCCCTGGCCATAGCCGTTATGATAGGGGACGGCTGCTGTGCCTTTGTGAGCCTGAGCCTGGGCGGTGGAAGGACGGAAAAGGCGAAGAAAAGCGTCGGCAATTCCATTGTCATGACTGCGGCCTCCGGCCTTGCCCTCACGGCCCTGTATCTTGCCTTTGCAGACGGCATTATCGCCATATTCGGCGGCACGGTGAACGAGGAGACCTTCCGCCACAGCAGGGAGTATTTCTTCTGGATAACACTTGGCATACCCTTTTATATGTTCGGTCAGGCTCTGAACCCCATAATCCGCTCAGACGGCAGCCCCAGGTTTGCCATGGCCTCTACCCTGGCCGGGGCAGTGATTAACATAATCTTTGACCCGGTCTTCATCTTCATTTTCAGGTGGGGCATGATGGGTGCCGCCGTGGCCACTGTTATCGGGCAGATCGTCACTGCGGCCCTGGCTGTGTGGTATATCCTCCATATGAAGCTTGTAAGGCCCCGGAAGGAGGACTTCCGACTGGATAAAAAGGTCTGCATCCGCACTCTGACACTGGGAGTAACCAGCTTCCTTTCCCAGATCTCCCTGGTGGCGGCTATGGCGGCCATAAACAACATGATTCGCAAGTACGGCGCCCTGGACCCGGTCTTCTCCCGGGAGCAGTACGCCCAGATACCCATGGCGGTGGTGGGCATAGTCATGAAGTTTTTCCAGATTGTCATATCCATCGTTGTGGGCATGGCCGCAGGCTGCATCCCGGTGGTGGGCTTCAACATGGGGGCCGGGCGGAAGGACCGGGTCCGGGAGCTATTCACAAGGCTCCTTGTCTGCGAGGCCCTCGTGGGAGCGGCGGCACTTCTCATTGTGGAGCTTTTTCCCCGGCAGCTTATCGGCATCTTCGGCGCCGCCAATGAGAGCGCCTATTATACGCAGTTTGCGGTGAAGGCCTTCCGCATTTACCTTTGCATGATGGTTTTTGCCTGCGTAAACAAGGCCGCCTTCATCTTCCTGCAGGCCATGGGGAAAGCCCTTGAGTCAACAGTCCTGTCCATGGTCCGGGAGATAGTCTTCGGCGTGGGCTTTGCCCTGGTGCTGCCTGTGTTTTTCGGCCTGGACGGTGTTTTATACTCCATGCCCCTGTCCGATGCGCTGACCTTCGTTATTGCCGCCTTTCTGATTGCGGGAACTTATAAGCAGCTCAAATAAAAAGCTCCGCAGGGCATCCTGCGGAGCTTTTCTTATTCCTGCACCTCATAGCTCCAGAGATTTCGTATCTCCCCGGAGATATCAGAGAATTTCCAGGCTTTGGAGCTGCTCTCCCGGTAGGGGTCCAGCACGTCCACGCTGCCGTCAGCATAGCCAGTCAGGACTATGTAGTGGCCGGAGGTGGTGAAGTGTCCCGGGCCCATGATGCAGATTATGGGTCTGCCG
>JAFPTE010000215.1 GCA_017400415.1 Oscillospiraceae bacterium | reverse complement strand
GGCCGCTGACCGCATCACGGACCGGGCCGGACCGGAAGAAGGCGGTTATGAACTTGCCGGAGCCCTCGGGCTCGTCGCCGCCGGAGAAGCCACCGGGGATGAAGACGATCTGGCTCTGGTCCACCCGCCTTGCAAACTCGGCAACGGAGGCGGAAATCTCCTCCCTGGACCGGTTGCGGATGACGAAAACCTCCGGCTGTGCACCGGCCTGGCGGAAGGCCCGGGCGGTGTCGTACTCGCAGTTGGTGCCCGGGAACACGGGGATGATGACCCGGGGCCGGGCGATTTTTGCGCCGGTGTAGGCGTGGTGGTCCGCCGTGAAGCTGACGGTGGGTGCGCCGCCCTGGGCCCTGGCCTTGGTGGGGTAGACCCCCTCCAGTCGGCCGTCATAGACCTTGAGAAGCTCCGCCTGGCTCACTGCGTCCCCGTCCACTATATACTCGGGCTTTTCAATCGTCTCGCCCAGGAGCTCTGCGCCCTCAATATCCCCGTCGCTCTCCACGACGAAGGAGCCATACTGCCGGGCGAAGATATCCCTGCCGGTCTCAAACCGGAAGCCCAGGCCGTTGCCCAGGCTCATCTTCACAACAGCCTCCGCAATGCCACCCATGCCGGGGGTGTAAACGGCCCTTGCACGGCCGGAGCGGCACAGCCGGGTAACTTTGTCAAAGAGGGCAAGGAGGCTCTTTGCCTGGGGTCTTCCCCTCTCGTCCCGGTCCGGGCTCAGAAGCCAGACCTTGTGGCCTGCCTCCTTGAACTCCGGGGAGACCACGTCAGACTCCTTACCCATGGTGACGGCGAAGGAGACCAGGGTGGGGGGCACGTCCAGGTCCTCAAAGGAGCCGGACATGCTGTCCTTGCCGCCGATGGACCCGGCCCCCAGCTCTCTCTGGGCCTTCAGGGCGCCCAGAAGGGCCGCCGCCGGCAGGCCCCAGCGTCTGGGATCCCGCAGGGGCTTGGGGAAGTACTCCTGGAAGGTCAGGTAAACGTCCTTATACTCTGCGCCGGTGGCGATGAGCTTTGAAACGGACTCCACAACGGCGGTGTAGGCCCCGTCCAGAGGGGAGGCCTCCGTCAAAAGCGGGTCATAGCCCCAGGCCATGAAGGAGACCGTGTCGGTCATCCCCTCATCCAGAGGCACCCGGTGGACCATGGCCTGGATGGGCGTTCTCTGGTATCTGCCGCCAAAGGGCATCAGAACGCTGGCGGCGCCGATGGTGGAGTCGAAGCGCTCGGAAAGGCCCCGCTGGGAGGCTATGTTCAGGTCCCCGGCCATGCTGAGAAGGGCGGTGCGGAAGTCGCCCTCCCGGCCCTCCCGAAGCTTTTTCGGGGCGGAGACGGTAAACTGGGTCTTCTTGGGTGCGCCGTTGGTGTTCAGGAATTCTCTGGAAATATTGACAATCTGCGCCCCGTTCCAGGTCATGACCAGCCGGGGCTCCTCGGTGACAACGGCGATGACCGTGGCCTCCAGGTTCTCCTGGGCGGCCAGAGCGAGAAATGCGTCCTTATCCTCCGGGGCCACCACGACGGCCATGCGCTCCTGGCTCTCGCTGATGGCCAGCTCCGTGCCGTCCAGGCCCTCATACTTCTTGGGCACCTTGCCCAGGTCGATTGAAAGGCCGTCCGCCAGCTCGCCCACTGCCACGGAGACGCCGCCGGCGCCGAAATCGTTGCAGCGCTTTATGAGGGTTGTGGCGTCCTTCCGGCGGAACAGGCGCTGGAGCTTCCGCTCCTCCGGGGCGTTGCCCTTCTGGACCTCGGCGCCGCAGGTCTCCACGGAGTGGGAGTCGTGGGCCTTGGAGGAGCCGGTGGCCCCGCCGATGCCGTCACGGCCCGTGCGTCCGCCCAGAAGGATGACGATATCCCCCGGCGCCGGGCGCTCCCGGCGCACGTTCTCCTGAGGAGCGGCGGCGATGACAGCGCCGATTTCCATGCGCTTGGCGGCGTAGCCCTCATGGTAGACCTCGCTGACAATGCCGGTGGCCAGGCCAATCTGGTTGCCGTAGGAGCTGTAGCCCTGGGCGGCGCCGGTGACTATCTTCCGCCGGGGGAGCTTGCCCTCCGGGGTCTGGGACACGGGCACCGTGGGGTCCGCCGCTCCGGTGACCCGCATGGCGGCGTAGACGTAGCTTCTGCCGGAGAGGGGATCCCGGATGGCGCCGCCGATGCAGGTGGCGGCTCCGCCGAAGGGCTCGATCTCCGTGGGGTGGTTATGGGTCTCGTTCTTGAAGAGGAGGAGCCAGTCCTGCTCCTTTTCGTCCACGGTGACCTTTATCTTCACCGTGCAGGCGTTAATTTCCTCGGATTCATCCACATTGCGAAGGATTCCCTGCTTTTTCAGGTACTTTGCCCCCACTGTGGCCATATCCATAAGGCAAACGGGCTTCTTATCCCCCACCGCCTCCCGCATGGCCAGATACTGGCGGAATTCCTTCTCCGCCTCCGGGTCCTCAAAGCAGGCGTTTTCCAGGTGGGTCAGGAAGGTGGTGTGGCGGCAGTGGTCGGACCAGTAGGTATCTATCATGCGGATTTCCGTGATGGTGGGGTCTCTGCCCTCATCCCGGAAAAAGCTGCGGCAGAAGTCCAGGTCGTCCCGGTCCATGGCAAGGCCCAGGGAGCGGACCATCTCCGCCTCCGCCGCCTCATCCATATCCCGGAAGCCGGTCAGCACGGCCACCTTCTCCGGCACGGCGTACTCGGATTTCAGGGTGGCGAAGGTGCCGAAGCCGGCCTCTCTGGCCTCCACGGGGTTGATGACGTACTTTTTTATCTTCTCCAGCTCCGGGCCTGTCACGTCCCCGGCCAGAAGATAGATTTTCGCCGTTCTGACCTCCGGCCGGTCCCCCTGGGTCAGGATCTGGATGCACTGGGCGGCGGAGTCCGCCCGCTGGTCGAACTGGCCCGGCAGATACTCCACGGCAAAGGCGGTGAAGCCGGACATATCCAGCTCGTCGGCGGTGTCGTCCAGCTGGGGCTCGGCGAAGACCGTGGCCCTGGCGGCATTGAAGGCCTCCGGGCTCAGGCCCTCGGCGTCATAGCGGTTCACCAGGCGGACCTCCGTCACGGAGGGGATGCCCAGGATCTCGTTTATATCGTGCAGAAGGCTTTCGGCCTCATGGCGAAGGCCGGGCTTCTTTTCCACAAAAACTCTGTATACCACGGCTTATTCTCCTTTCGCCCGGAGGGCTCTGGCGCCGATATCGCTGCGCTTGAAGCCGCCGGCAAAGTCAACCTTCTCGGCGTACTCATAGGCCCCTCGCACGGCGTCCAGGAGGGTATCCTCCACAGCCACCACGCCCAGAACTCTGCCGCCGGAGGATTTCAGCTCCCCGTTCTCGTCCAGGGCGGCGCCGGCCACGTATATATCCCGGTTTTTCTCGGCTTCCGGCAGGGTTATGGGGCAGCCCTTGGCGTAGGAGCCCGGGTAGCCCTTTGAGGCCAGGACCACGCAGCAGGCGCTCTTATCCGAGAATTTTACCTCTGCGTCCTTAAGTCTCCCCTCCGTCACCGCCTGCATGACGGTGAGCAGGTCGGATTCCATCAGGGGCAGCACCACCTGGGTCTCCGGGTCGCCGAAGCGGCAGTTGTACTCGATGACCTTGGGGCCGTTTTTCGTCAGCATAAGGCCGAAGTACAGGCAGCCCCGGAAGGGTCTGCCCTCCGCCTTCATGGCCCGGATCGTGGGCAGGAAGATTTTTTCCATGCACTCCGCCGCTATGGCGGGGGTGTAATAGGGATTGGGGGCCACGGTGCCCATGCCGCCGGTGTTGGGGCCCGTATCCCCGTCGTGGGCCCGCTTGTGGTCCATGCTGCTGACCATGGGCACCACGGTCTCGCCGTCCGTAAAGCTCAGAACGCTGACCTCCGGACCCTCCAGGAACTCCTCGATAACTATCCTGGAGCCGGAGTCACCGAAGACCATATCCTCCATGCAGGCCTTCACGGCCTCCACGGCGGTCTGCCGGTCCATGCAGACCGTGACGCCCTTGCCCAGGGCCAGGCCGTCGGCCTTCACCACCAGGGGGGCGGGGGTATTCTTCACATACTCCAGGGCGGCTGCGGCATCGGTGAAGACCTCATAGGCGGCGGTGGGTATGCCGTACTTTTTCATCAGGTCCTTGGAGAAGACCTTGCTGGCCTCGATGACGGCGGCCTTCTTATCCGGGCCGAAGGCCGGAACGCCGATTTCCGCCAGGGCGTCCACGCAGCCCAGGGCCAGGGGGTCATCCGGAGCCACCACGGCGTAGTCTATCTTCGCCTCCCTGGCAAAGCCCACGATGGCGGGGATGTTCTTTGCCCCGATGGGCACGCACCTTGCGTCGGCGGCAATGCCGCCGTTGCCGGGCAGGCAGTAAATCTCCTCAACAGAGGGGTTTTTGCGGAGGGCCTTGATTATGGCGTGCTCCCGGCCGCCTCCGCCGACCACCATTATTCTCATTGGGTGACCATTCCTTTCAAAAGGGTATTTTAATGGTGGAACAGGCGCATGCCGGTGAAGGCCATGGCTATTCCCAGCCGGTCCGCAGTCTCGATAACGTTGTCGTCCCGCTTGGAGCCGCCGGGCTCGGCGATGTACTTGACGCCGGACTTATAGGCCCGCTGCACGTTGTCGCCGAAGGGGAAGAAGGCGTCGGAGCCCAGGGACACGCCGGTTACGGTGTCCAGGTACTCCCGCTCCTCCTGAGCGGTGAAGGGCCTGGGCTGCTCGGTGAAGAACCGCTGCCAGACGCCGTCGGCGGTCACGTCCTCCTCATTCTTGTTGATGTAGCCGTCGATGGCGTTGTCCCGGTCCGCCCTGCCCAGGTCCGCCCGGAAGGGCAGCGACAGCACCCGGTCGGACTGTCTCAGGTGCCAGGTGTCCGCCTTGGTGCCCGCCAGACGGGTGCAGTGGATGCGGCTCTGCTGGCCGGCGCCCACGCCGATGGCCTGGCCGTCGAAGGCGTAGGCCACGGAGTTGGACTGGGTGTACTTGAGGGTTATGAGGGACACGATAAGGTCCCGCTTTGCGGAGTCGGGGATATCCTTTATTCTGGTGACCACGTTGTCCAGGAGCCCGTCATAGATTCTGAACTCGTTTCTCCCCTGGGCGAAGGTGACGCCGAAGACGTCCTTGGTCTCCTCCGGGGCGGGGGTATAGGCCCGGTCGATCTTCACCACGTTGTAGGCTCCGCCCTTCTTGGAGCGGAGTATCTCCAGAGCTCTGGGGGTGTAGCCCGGGGCGATGACGCCGTCGGACACCTCACGCTTGATGATGCGGGCGGTGACCTCGTCACAGGTGTCGGAGAGGGCGATCCAGTCTCCGAAGGAGCTCATGCGGTCCGTGCCCCGGGCTCTGGCGTAGGCCAGGGCAAGGGGTGAGTCGTCAAGGCCCGGAATATCGTCCACGAAGCAGGCCTTTTTGAGCCGCTCGCTCATGGGCACGCCCAGGGCGGCCCCGGCGGGGGATACGTGCTTGAAGCTGGCGGCGGCGGGAAGACCCAGCTCCCGCTCCAGCTCCCGGACCAGCTGCCAGGAGTTCAGTGCGTCCAGGAAGTTAATGTAGCCCGGTCTGCCGTTGAGAATCTCAACGGGCAGCTCGCTCCCGTCCTTCATGAAGATGCGGGCAGGCTTCTGATTGGGGTTGCAGCCGTACTTGAGCTCAAATTCCTTCATTTCCCTCACTCCTTATTCTTATTAATAATGACCTCGTCCTCCCCTACGCACACGTAGAGGGAGACCTTGTTATCCTCGTCAAGGGCGTTCCAGACCTTCTCCGCAAGCTCCGCTGCGCCAAGCTCCGGCACCTGGACCTGGACGGGCTCCCCCCGGAAGGAGGGGATGGGGTCGCCGAAGCCCACGTAGGTGCTGATGAAGTGGCCCACGCCGGCCTTCGCCGGGGAGTACTCATAGAAATAGCGGCAGGTCTCGCTCTCGTCACCGTCAAGGCTCTTGAGAATGGAAAGGTTATAGTTCCCGTCGGGCTTCACCACGCCGGAGATGCGGGGGGTGAAGTTGGGGGCGTCCGGCTCGAAGGTCCGGGTATTCAGGGCGTGGCGGTAGCACTTGCCCTGGGCCATGAAGTCACGGATTGTATCGGTCTGGTCGCCGTTTGTCACGATGAGCTTGCCCTCATAGCGGCGGACCGGGTGGTAGATGATAAGGCTGGGGTCTGACATCTTGCTCTCGTCAAAGGCCCTGGTGCGGATGCCGTCAGGTGTCTTTTCAAAAACTCTGTTCCGGCTGTTGACGCTGCGGCCCATGATGAAATAGACGCAGGCGCTCCTGCCGGAGGGGGTCCTGCCCAGCATTATGCCCCGGCCGGGGTAGGGACGCTGGCTGAGATAGCTGAAAAGGTCGGACATTTTTCCTCGCTCCTTTATAATTTTTTGTGATACGGTCTCGGCGGCCTGGGGCAGCAGAATCCACTCCGCCTGCTCCATGACCCGCCGCTGCAGCACCTCCGGGGTATCCCCCTCCAGGACGGGCACCGCCTTCTGGCTGATTATCCTGCCCCCGTCGGGGATCTCGTTTACAAAATGCACCGTGGCGCCGGTGACCTTCACCCCATAGGCGAGGGCCGCCTCGTGGACACGGAGGCCGTAATAGCCCTTGCCGCAGAAGCTGGGTATGAGGGCCGGGTGGATGTTTATTATCCGCTCCGGCCATTTTTTCGTGAAGCCGGCGGTCAGTATGCTCATGAAGCCCGCCAGGATGATAAGCTCCACTCCCCGGCTCCGAAGTTCCCGGTCCAGGGCCTCCTCAAAGGCCTCCTGGCCGCCCAGGGCCTTTCGTGAAAGGTACAGACTCTCGATGCCGGCGTTTTTCGCCCGCTCCAGGGCGTAGGCCCCCTGCACGTTTGACACCACCAGGACTATTTCGCCGCTTTTCAGGTCTCCCCGACTCTGGCTGTCAATGAGCGCCTGGAGGTTGGTGCCCCCGCCGGAGACCAGAACTGCGATTCTCGCCTTCAGCATAGGGTCACCCGCACGTCGGAGGGCTGGACGGTGCCCAGAACATAGGCCTCCTCCCCGTTTTCACGGAGGATGCGGACCGCCTCCTCTGCGTCCTCGGGAGCGACCATGCAAACCATGCCCACGCCCATATTGAACACGTTGAACATCTCCCGCTCGGGCACGCCTCCCAGGCGCTGCAGGAGATTGAAGATGGGCAGTACCCGCACGTCACTGCGCTTGATGACGGCGCCCAGGCCCTGGGGCAGGGCTCTGGGGATATTCTCATAGAAGCCGCCGCCGGTGATGTGGGCAACGCTTCTGACCTTTACCTTCTCCATAAGGGCCAGCATGGGCTTCACGTATATTTTGGTGGGCTCCAAGAGGGCCTGG
>JAFPTE010000214.1 GCA_017400415.1 Oscillospiraceae bacterium | reverse complement strand
TAATCTCTGTGAAAGGTATCTCATGAAGCGTAAGGAGATCCACAAAACGTTCACCAAAACTACCACCATTAATTACAAGAGCCTTGTCTTCTTTAGTCAAGCAGTTCATAATGGCTGTTTCCATGCCACCAGAGCCAGAACATGTCATAAAGACAGCCTTACTATCTGCTGTCGCATTTGCAAACTTCTTTAGCAGTTGCTCATTCTCAAGCATCAAGGCAGAAAACTCTGCTGTTCTGAAATAAGGCACTTGCTCTGCACCTATAGCCCGGACTGCATCACTTGACTGTACTGGGCCAACTGTAAAATTGATCATTATATCGTATTATTACTTAAACATTTTTTCAACACACATTTCAGTTGCATGACCGCCAAGGTATGTGAACTTGTTTTTCACCATATCTCTTGTTTTCTCACACTCCTTCTGATAGTCCATTGTCAGTATGTGTTCTATCACTTTGTCCTCTGTATCAAGTATGCCATTGGGCATTTCCTTAGCAAAGTCAATATATAAGCCACGGGTTGACTTACTCCGGCGGCCCCGTTGGCCTGGACACTCTGGCGGCCACGGTTAACGAGGAGAGCGTTACCATCGAGGATGTTTACGAGCCCTACCTTATGCAGCAGGGCTACCTGACAAGGACTCCCAGAGGCCGCTGCGTCACCAGAAAAGCCTATGAACACCTGGGCTTGGAGTTTTCCGGCCAGACTGAAATCGGCTTTTAATGTGAGACAGTGTTATAATTCGTACACAAACGCCGATTTATGTTCAGAAATCAAAAAATAATGCAGAAAAAATAAAAATTTTTTACAAATTTGCTTGACTTGTTTGAGTTCAATTAATATAATGTGTGCAAATTAGGAAGTTGTGTGCTGTATGCGGAACTATTCTGACCTTTCTGATGACCGGCTGCTGCTGCTTTCCCGCAGTGATGACGGGGCGGAGGAGGAGCTGGTGAGGCGGTATGCCCACCTGGTTCGTGCCTGTGCCCGGCCTTTCTTCCTCTGCGGCGGCGACAGTGAGGATCTGATTCAGGAGGGTATGCTGGGGCTTCTCAGCGCAGTTCGCACCTATGACGCAGGCAAGGGCGCTGCCTTTGCGGGCTACGCCTCCGTGTGCGTAAGAAACCGCATTTACTCCGCCGTCAGAAGGGACGGCAGAGAGTACAACCGACTTCTGAACGACTCCGTACCCATTGATGATGAGGTTATTACCCGGCGAGGGGTACGTGAGCTTGAGGACCTCATCATAACAAAAGAACGTGCTGATGAGCTCCTGGAGGCTATTGATACCCGGCTTTCCGCCAGGGAAAGGGACGTAATGTCTCTCTACCTTGGAGGGCTCTCTTATGCGGGTATCGCAGAAAAGCTCCGGGTTACCGTAAAAAGCGTGGATAACGCCGTTCAGCGCATCCGCAGAAAGCTTACGGATAATCAGTAGTTCCATACCCCTGGCAAATACCCCTGGCGTTATCAGCTGCGGGTGCGGCTGTCGCAAATACAAGCCCTCAGGGCAAGAAAGTCAGAAGTGAGGTCCATTATGTACGAAGACAAGACATTGGTTTGCAAGGAATGCGGCAACGAGTTCGTATTCACTGCAGGTGAGCAGGAGTTCTACGCTGAGCACGGCTTCCAGAACGAGCCTCAGCGCTGCAAGAGCTGCCGTGATGCTCGCAAGAACGCCGCCAGAGGCCCCCGTGAGTATTTCACGGCAGTCTGCGCCAACTGCGGCCGTGAGGCGAAGGTTCCCTTTGAACCCAAGAGCGACAGACCCGTATACTGCAGCGAGTGCTTCGCAAAGATGAGAAACGAGGGCTGAGCTCCCTTAGTTCTAATCACAAATCCTTCCTGCCCATTTCCCGGTGGGCAGGATTTTTTATGGAGATAATGCCATGACAGAATACACTCTTTCCACAATCGGCGCCATGGTCGGCAGTATGCCCGTGCTCCGGACCCGGCAGAACATCGACAAAAGCCTGATGCACTTCGTTGTGGACACCTATAAGGTCCCGGGAGGCGCCCTGTCCGCAATCAGCATGAAGGCCTTCTTCGGCCTCATGAAAATGGACAGCCTTATCTTTACGCCCCTCACAAGGGATATGCCCCTTCTGAGCTATGACCGCATCCTGAACGCCGGGAAGGAGACTCTCATCGCCGAGCTTTACGATACCCAGCTGGCCCCGGCGGACCTTGCCGCCATGGATAAGGTGAAGGAAAGCTGTTCCGACCTGCCGGACGCCCCCAAGGAGCCCCGGTGGTATGACCCTCTGCTCATGAGCCCATCCTTCCGGAAGACCGGCAAAAAGCTCACGGCAAGGCTGGATGAGCTCTACCGCCGCTGGCTGGAGCAGTACGCAGCCGCCTATGAGAGGGCGCCGGAGTGTGACCCGGAGAAAAAGCGCCTGAGGGCCAAGGAGTATGTGGACGGGCTTATAAATAACGGCGGCCCCGCGGTGGACCAGTTCAAGAAGATGCTGGGAGAAGAAAAGGCCGAGGTATTTTTGAGAGAGTACGTATTCTGCGTAGGTTAAAGGAGAGATAATACATGACTGAATTCAACAAGGATACCCTTATCGGCGAGGTGCTTGCGAAGGCGCCCTACGCCCAGGGGCTTTTTATGTCCATCGGCATGCACTGCCTGGGCTGCGGCATGTCCGCCATGGAGACCATTGAGGAGGCCTGCGACGTTCACGGCGTGGAGTCGGACATCTTTGTGGAGGTCCTGAACCGCTACGTCCGGGATTACGAGGAAGGCCGCCCCGCAGAGGAATGAAGCTGACGCCCCGGCTCCAGGCCGTAGCCGACCTGGCGGAGGGGGCCGTGAGTCTGGCGGATATAGGCACGGACCACGGCTTCATTCCGGCGTACTTTGCCCTGAAGGGCATACCGGGCCCTGTGGCCGCCTGTGACGTGGGAAAGGGGCCCCTGAGCTCTGCCTCCCTGACCGTGGCCCAGCTGGGCCTGGAGGGAAAGGTGGAGCTTATCCTCTCGGACGGGCTTGCAGGGCTTGAGGATAAGTACGATACAATCGTCATCGCCGGCATGGGCGGTGACCTTATGAGCCGCATTCTGCGCTCTTCGCCTTGGCCTCTTGGGGGCAAGCGGCTGGTGCTGCAGCCCCAGAGCCGCACGGACCGGGTCTTTGAGACTCTCCGGGACCTGGGCTTTGAGGCAAGAGCGGGGAAGATTGCCCGGGAGGGCAGGCGGCTCTATACGGCCTTCCTGGCCGGGACCGGCAGCGGGGAATCGGCCCAGGGCCCAGCCCTTCCGGGCCTGGACGTCCTGCGGGCAGATCCGCTTTTTCCCGCCTGGTGCCGGGAGCTTGAGAAAAAAACGCTCCGCTCCCTGGAGGGGCTCCGCCGGAGCGCCCGGCCGGACAGGCAGCGGGAGACTGAGCTTGTGAGAATACTGCAGGAGGTGCGAGATGCTGCTGGCAGTTGACATCGGCAATACCCATATCGTCCTGGGCCTTATGGAGGAGGGCAGGGTCCTGTACTCCGCCCGGATGAAAACAGACCGGGAGAAGACGGAGCACGAGTATGCCGCCCTTATCCGGGAGCTTCTCGGCTTCTGCCGGAGGGACTTTACCGTGGACGGCGCCGCCGTATCCTCTGTGGTGCCGCCCCTGACGGGCATTGTTTCCAAGGCCCTGAGACTCCTTTACGGCCTGGACCCCATAATCGTCGGGGCCGGAGTGAAGACCGGGCTCAATATCCGCATCGACAACGCCGGGGAGGCCGGCAGCGACCTGGTGACCTCCGCCGTAGGCGCCCTGCGGACCGTGAAGCCCCCCTTCATCATCGTGGACATGGGCACCGCAACCACCTTTTCCTGCGTGGATAAAAACGGCTGCTTCGTAGGGGGCGCCATCTGCCCCGGCGTGGGCCTGAGCCTGGACGCCCTGTGTCAGAAGGCCAGCCTGCTGCCCAAGATATCTCTGGAGCCTCCCAGGGCCGCCATAGGCCGCAATACGGTGGACTGCATGCGCTCCGGCTCCGTTCTGGGCACCGCCGCCATGGTGGACGGCATGCTGGACCGGATGGCGGAGGAGCTGGGGGGCGGCGTCACCTTCCTGGCCACCGGAGGCAATGCAAAGGGAATCGTGCCCCTGTGCCGGAACAGAATAGAGGTACGGGAGCATCTCATCTTTGAGGGCCTCTGGAGCATTTACAGGCGCAACCAAGAGGCGGCCCGGTGAAGACCCTGCTTGTAACGGGCTTCGAGCCCTTCGGAGGCCGGAGCGATAACCCCTCCTGGGAGGCTGTGAGCCTCCTGCCGGACAGGACGGAGGCCGGGAGCATAGTTAAGCTCCGGCTTCCCGTGACCTTTGCAGGGGCCGCCGAGCTTGCCCTTCTGGAGGCGGAGAGAACTCACGCCGACGCAGTCCTGGCCGTGGGCCTTGCCGCCGGACGGCGGGCGATTACGCCGGAGGCCGTGGCCATAAACCTTATGGAGGCCGCCATACCCGATAACCGGGGCTTCATGCCGGTGAATATCCCGGCGGCGCCGGGGGAGCGGGAGGCCTATTTTTCCACTCTGCCCATCCGGAAAATCAGAGATGAGGTCTCCGCCGCCGGGATTCCCTGCGCGCTGAGCTATTCTGCCGGCACCTTCGTCTGCAACGACCTTATGTACCGGCTGCTCCGGGCCTTTGAGGGCACCGGAAGGGCGGCGGGCTTTATCCATGTGCCGGACCTGGACGCCGTCAGCATCCGGGACGATGCCAGAGCCCTTCTCATCGCCGCAGAGGTCATACTGTCATCAATATAATTGCCGCTCTCCGGAGCGGCTTTTTTCGTTCTCAATCTGCCCACCGGCGCATATTTATATGCACAGAAGAAATTCAAGGAGGCAGAGACCGTGAAAAAAACCGGGATTTACGAGGATATTGCCGTCCGTACCGGCGGCGACGTATACATAGGAGTGGTGGGCCCCGTGCGGACGGGGAAATCCACCTTTATAAAGCGCTTTATGGAGACCCTGGTCCTGCCGGGAATCGACAGCGACTACGTGCGGGAGCGGGCCAGGGACGAGCTGCCCCAGTCCGGCTCAGGCAGGACCATAATGACGGCGGAGCCCAAGTTCGTGCCGGAGGAGGCCGTAAGCCTGGAGCTGGAGGGCTCACGGCTTTCCGTGCGGCTCATCGACTGCGTGGGCTACATGGTGG
This sequence comes from Oscillospiraceae bacterium, assembly GCA_017400415.1. Taxonomy (GTDB): domain Bacteria; phylum Bacillota; class Clostridia; order Oscillospirales; family Oscillospiraceae; genus RUG626. The sequence continues at coordinate 6,015 of JAFPTE010000214.1, read as the reverse complement.
AGGGGGCCGCCGGCGATATGGAGGACGGCCGGGAGCGCATGGTCACGACCCCCTGGTTTCCCCAGGAGGTGAGCCTGAGGCAGGCGGCGGAGAAGGGCACGGAGAAGGTCATTAAGGAGCACTCCACCATCGGCATTGTCATAACCGCCGACGGCTCCTTCTCTGAGATACCCCGCCAGGCCTATATCCCGGCGGAGGAGAGAGTAATAGGTGAGCTCCGGGAGCTGGGAAAGCCCTTCGTGGTGCTTGTAAACTCCGCCCAGCCCGATAAGGCCGGGGACCTGGCCCGGGAGATAGGGGAGAAGTACGGGGTCGCCGCCATGGCAGTAAACTGCCTGACCCTCAGCCAGGAGGATATCTGCGCCATTCTGCAGAAGGTCCTGGAGGAGTTTCCGGTGACGGAGTACCGGATCTTCCTGCCCCAGTGGGTGGACGCCCTGCCCTCTGACAGCCCCCTGCGCGCAGAGCTTACGGAGAAGCTCCGCCGGAGCCTGGAGGGCCCGGAGAGCGTCCGGGACGCCAGAGGTGCGGCGGACGCCTTCGGCCAGGAGGGCCCCTTCACAGCCCGGGTACAGGCCGTTCAGACGGGCACCGGCCAGGTGGACCTGGAGCTGGAGGCCCCAAGGGAGCTGTTCTACGAGACCGTGGGAGCCATGACCGGCGTGGACGTGGGAGACGACGGGGACCTGATGGGCCTCATGGCGGACTACGCCCGCATGAGGGGTGAGTACGGCAAGGTGGCCGACGCACTGGCCTCCGTCAGGCAGACGGGCTACGGGGTAGTCATGCCCTCCGATGAGGAGATGGAGCTCCGGGAGCCGGAGGTGGTCCGCCGTGGCGGCAGGTACGGGGTCCGGCTGAAGGCCACGGCCCCCTCCATCCACATGATAATGACCGACGTGGAGACGGAGGTAAACCCGGCCATGGGCGGGGAGAAGACCAGCGGTGACGTGCTGAGCTTCCTTCTGCAGGAGTACGAGGGGGATACCTCAAAAATCTGGGAGTCCAATATCTTCGGCAAGAGCCTCCACGATATCGCCGCCGACAGCCTCTGCGCCAAAATCCGGAACATGCCCCCGGAGACCGGGGAAAAGCTCCGGGGCGCCCTGACCAGAATCGTAAACGACGGCGCCGGCGGCCTCATCTGCATCATATTGTGAAAAAGCCGGAGGCGATTGCCTCCGGCTTTTTCTTATCCCTGCACTTGGGCGCGCAGGAGCTTATCAAGATTTGCGATGCGGTTAGAGAGCCACCAGGCCAGGTAGTTTGCGGCGTCAGAGTGGTTTGAGAAGCTCTGACCGGAACGGCCCGTGGTCTCCCGGTTGTTGGACCATTTTGCCAGGTTTTCGCCGAACTGGGTCTTGTACAGCTCTGCGCTCTTCTGAATCATCTCAATGACACCGGTGAAGACTCCGGCGGAGGCAGCCTCCTGCCATCTGGTCCAGACCCGCTGCCAGAACCACTCCTGGCCGCAGAAGATTGTCAGCCAGGGGTTGTCGCTTTCCATGGCGTAGAGGGAGTTTGCATCCGTGGAGTTGAAGCCCATGCCGGAGTCAAAGTCCCAGGGGGCGGTGTAAACGAGCCTGTGGGCGCCCTCCTCGCTCATGTCCAGGGCGAAGAAGAAGGAGGACCAGTAGAGATCCGTATCCTCGCAGATCTCCTGGAGAATGTACATGTCGATGAGGCTGTCCACGTCCACAACGGCGGCCACGGCCTCATAGACCGTGGTGATGCCCGGGGCAGTGACGTAGTTTCCGTCGGCGTCCATGGTGTGGAAGGGGTGGGCGGCAAGGTCGCTGTGGTCCGTGTAAACGGCTTCATAAATCACGTTCCATATGGTCTGGACGCACTTTTTAAGGAAGTCGTTCTGCTCCTGGAAGTAAACGTCGCTCTTGATGGAGAAGCCGATGTCCCTGCTCATGCTGAAGCCGCCCCGGCCCCCTGCCTGGCCCTGCTGTGTGCCGGACCGGGGAGTGAAGGCCGAGCCGTTCAGGTGTCTCACGGTGCCGTAGGTGATGGCAAACTGCTCCAGCTCCGGCTCGCTTTTATAGTAGCCGTCATACTCGAAGAAGTAGCCGATTTTCACGTTGTGAAGCTCCCGGCTCTCTTCCGCAGTGAGGTTTTCCAGGTCATAGTCCTCCGGGTCCGCAGCCTTGGGGACGTTTATGCGGTTTTTGTTCTCCTCCTGCTGCTCCGCCAGAACGTAAACGCCGTTGTACTGACCGTTTATGTAAACCTCCACAAAGCGGAAATCCGTGGCATAGTTGCCGGTGGTGCTGTAAAGGGAGTTGGCCATGAAGAACATGGCGGAGTTGCGGAGAAGGGAGGCGTCCTTGTACTCCGCCAGGAGCACCCAGTTTTTAAGCTTGGCGCCGCCGTTCAGGCCGCACATGGCCTGCTTCTGGCTGAATTTGATGCGCAGGGGCCGCTTGGGATAGGAGGAGGTGTAGTTTCCCCGTATCTTGACCTTGGCCTGGGCTGCCTCAAATTCAAAGCCCGGGCAGTCCGTGACCGTTACCGTGGCTCCCGCATAGTCGTAGACCGGCAGCTCGTTCCGCAGGCCCTTGTGCTCGTCCGGAATGACCAGGGAGCGGTCGTCCAGGGCAATGCCGTTCTGGGTAGTTATGTAAATCTTCGGCAGTATCTCCGGCGTATAGTAATCATAGAGCTTTATGCCGGTCTCAGCGCTCACCGTCTCCGGACCGGGCACCGCTGCCGGGTCTCTGGGGGTGTAGGTCTGCCCTCCGGCGGAGGAGCCGCCGTTCCAGCCCCAGTTGTTGCGTCCGTTGTTATTATTCTGCTGAGGCTGCTGAGGCTGCTGAGGCTCGGGCTGTGGCTCGGGCTCCGGCTGTCCGCCGGAGGAGGACTGGGCCGGGTCCTGTGCGGGGGGCTCGGGCTCAGGCTGTGGCTCCGGCTCGGGAGTCGGTTCCGGGTCCGGCACCGTGGGGGTGCTTTGGGGCTCCGGCAGGGTCTGGGGCTCCTGAGGAGCCTCCGGCCGGGAGCAGGCGGCGATGGATAGCAAAAGCGCAAGGGCCAGCGCCAGACAGATAAGCTTTTTCATCCTTGACCTCCGGTAACATATGGCGTCTTCTGTATTATATTATATACCTGTGGCTTAAAGCAACCTTAAATAAGCCTTGCGCCTTTACTTTTTGCTGGAAAAGTGGTATAATCACACATCATTTGAGAATGAGGCCTGATATGCTGGATAAGCTGAGGAAAATCGAGGAAAAGTACATAGAGAACCAGGCCCTTATGGAGACTCAGGAGGTCTATTCCGCACCGGAGAGGTACTCCGCCCTGGCAAAGGAGCAGAAGGAGCTTCAGCCGGTGGTGGAGACATACCGCCGCCTTGTGAAGTATAACGAGGCAGCGGAGGAGGCGAAGGAGCTTCTGGGTGACCCGGAAATGCGTGATATGGCCCGGGAGGAGCTGGAGAGCGCCCGGCTGGAGGCCGAGAGGGCGGAGGAGGAGCTTAAAATCCTGCTGCTGCCCCGGGACCCCAACGACGATAAGAACGTGATCTTCGAGATCCGGGGCGGCGTCGGCGGGGACGAGGCGGCCATGTTCGCCGCCGACCTGTACCGCATGTACATGATGTACGCCGAGAGCCGTGGCTGGAAGACCGAGATCGCCGGCATAAACGAGACGGAGCTGGGGGGCATCAAGGAGATATCCTTCGTGGTGGAGGGCGACGGGGCCTACTCCCGGCTGAAATTCGAGTCCGGTGTCCACCGGGTGCAGCGGGTGCCGGAGACGGAGACCTCCGGCCGCATCCACACCAGCACCGTCACCGTGGCGGTCCTGCCGGAGGTGGGTGAGGTGGAGTTCCATCTGGACCCTGCGGAGCTGCAGATAGACACCTTCCGTTCCACCGGCGCCGGGGGCCAGAAGGTGAACAAGACCGAGTCCGCCATCCGCATCACCCACCTGCCTACGGGCACCGTGGTGGAGTGCCAGGACGAGCGGAGCCAGTACAAGAACAAGGACCGGGCCATGAAAATCCTGGCCTCACGGTTGTACGAGGCTGAGAGGCGGAAGCAGGAGGAGGCCATCGCCCGGGAGCGCCGGAGCCAGGTGGGCACCGGCATGCGGAACGAGCGGATCCGCACCTATAACTTCCCCCAGGGCCGGGTCACGGACCACAGGATAAACCTGACCCTGTACAAAATCGAGGCCATCATGAACGGGGACCTGGACGAGCTCATTGATGCCCTCATTACCGCCGACAGGGCGGAGAAGCTGCGAGGCGAGGAATGAAAACACTGCTTCTTACTCCGGCGGAGGCTTATGCCGCTGCGGAGATAATAAAAAACGGCGGCGTGGTGGCCGCCCCCACGGAAACCGTTTACGGTCTGCTGGCGGACGCCACAAGGGAGGAAGCCGTTCTGGCTGTCTTCCGGGCCAAGGGTCGGGACGAGGGCAAGCCCCTCAGCGTCTTCGTGCCGGATATGGCGGGGCTTGATGAGCTCTGCGACCCGGTGCCGGAGGGAGCCCGCCGCCTGGCGGAGCGCTATTTCCCCGGGCCGATCACTCTTGTGCTGAACAAAAAACCGGGCCTGCCGGAGAAGCTCACCGCCGGTGGCGATACCCTGGGGGTCCGCTGCCCGGACAATAAGGTTTGCCTGGAGCTTCTGCGCCTCACTGGAAGGCCCCTCACCGGCACCAGCGCCAACCTCTCCGGCCGGAAGCCCGCCATGACCGGCCGGGAGGCCTTTGAGATTTTTGACGGCCGGGTGGACGCAGTTATCGACGGTGGAGCCGTCACCGGCGGCGTGCCCTCAACGGTCGTGCGGGTTTATGAAAACGGCCTTTCCGTTCTGCGGCAGGGGGCTGTTTCGGAAGGTGACATAATCCGTGCCGCCTACGGGGAGGCAGACCGGTGATAATAGGAATCACGGGCCCCACCGGGGCAGGGAAGACCACCGCCCTCCGGGTGCTGGAAAAGCTTGGCTTCACGGTTTTTGACTGTGACGCCATTTATCACCGGCTCATGCGGGAGAGCGAGAGCCTTAAGGCGGCCGTCGGGGCGGAGTTTCCCCAGGCCTTCGAGGGCGGCCGGTTTTGCAGCAAGGCTCTTGGCGCCGCAGTTTTCGGCAGGCCGGACCGGCTCAGAAGGCTCAGCGAGATAACCCATCCCGCCGTGCTGGCGGAGGTCCGGCGCCTTATGGATGAGGGGCGCAGGGCCGGGCAGGAGAATTTCGCCGTGGACGCCATAGGCCTTTTCGAGGGAGGCGAGGCGGCGGACTGCGACCTGACGGTCTGCGTGGCGGCCCCCAGGGAGGAGCGCATCCGGCGCATTATGGCCCGGGAGGGTATAGGCCGGGAGTACGCCGAAAAACGGGTGGCCGCACAGCGCAGTCAGGAGGAGTTCATGGCCCTGTGCGACCGGACGCTTTATAACGATTTTTCCGCAGAAGCGGGCTTTTCCCGTTACTGTACGGAGTTTTTCAAGAGAATAATGCAAAAAGGAGATACAGAAATGGCAGAAGAGATGAGCTACACCGAGGAGAGAAAAAAGGCCCTGCTTATGGACAATAAGCACGTGACCGACCTGATTTCCCAGGAGGAGCGGCAGGCGGTTTTCGCCTACGGCGAGGATTACAAGGGCTTTATGGCCCGGGCCAAGACCGAGCGCCTGGCAGTCCGTGAGGCTGTGGCCCTGGCGGAGAAGGCCGGGTTCAGAGCCTGGGACGGGAAGGAAGCCCTTAAGGCCGGGGATAAGATTTACAGGAACGTCCGGGGCAAGAGTCTGTACCTGGCCGTGATCGGCAAAAAGCCCATGGAGGAGGGCACCCGCATCTGCGCCGCACACATTGACTCCCCCCGTCTGGACCTTAAGCAGGTGCCCCTGACGGAGCGTGATGAGGTTGCCTACCTGCGGACCCACTATTACGGCGGAATAAGAAAATACCAGTGGGTCACCATCCCTCTGGAGATCCACGGCGTGGTAATAAAGAAGGACGGCACATCGGTTAACATAAGCATCGGCGCCGACCCGGCTGACCCCACCTT
>JAFPTE010000213.1 GCA_017400415.1 Oscillospiraceae bacterium | reverse complement strand
GCCGAACCGGTGGGCGGCCTGGGCCATCTCCTTCAGGGGCCGGGTCTGCTTTCTGGTGGCAAAATAGCTGGCCACCAGGCTTATGACCATTATGACCAGGGCAAGGACCAGGAAGATGCCCCCGGAGCGGCGCCAGAGCTGGGCAATATCGCTGCCCCGGCCCGCCAGGAATATGAAGCCCGTGTAATAGGCCCCCTTGCTGTCCGTAGGCAGGCTCACCCCGGCCACGTAGAGGTTATCCGCAAAAACGTCCCCCAGTCTGCCGTAGCCCCGGTAGCTTCCCTTGTTGTTGATTTTCGTCACCACCGAGGAGGGCACGGTGCCTGCGGCCTCCTTCAGGCGGCCGGAATCTGCCAGGGCCGCCACGGTGCCGTACTCATCGGTCACCACCACGCAGCAGCTCTCCATCTCGCTTATCTGCCGCACAAGCTCCTGGAACACCTCGCTGCCGGTGCCGTAGGTGCCGGCGCCGTAGGAGGCGAAGCGGGAGTAAAAGGCGGCCTGCTTGGTCATGCGCTCCGTCTTTTCGGAGACGATATAGCCGTAGCTCAGCCCGGCGAAGGACGCACCCAGCACGGAAAAGCTCAGGACTATGACCAGCACGATAATGGCATAGTTCCGGAAATAGATGCTCTTAAAGACCTTCAAGACTTACGCCCCCACGGTCTCAAATTTGTAGCCCACGCCCCAGACGGTCTTCAGGGACCACTTGTCGGAGACGTTCTCCAGCTTCTCCCGCAGGCGCTTTATATGCACGTCCACAGTGCGGGAGTCGCCGAAATAGTCAAAGCCCCAGACCTCATCCAGAAGCTGGTTCCGGGTATATACCCGGTTGGGGGTGGAGGCCAGGTGGAACAGCAGCTCCATCTCCTTGGGCGGTATCTCGGTCTTCTTCCCGTCCACGGTCAGCTCGAAGCTGTCCATATCGATAACGAGCTTATCGAAGACCAGGCGCTTTTTGCCCATCTCCTCCCCGCCGGTCCGGCGGAGAACGGCGTGGATCCGGGCCAGGAGCTCCTTGGTCTCAAAGGGCTTGGTAATGTAGTCGTCGGCGCCGCCCTCCAGGCCCATGACCTTATCCCCAAGCTCCCCCTTGGCGGTGAGCATGATGACCGGGGTCTTGCCGGCGGAGCGGATCTCCTTCAGAACGCCCCAGCCGTCCATGACGGGCAGCATCACGTCCAGCAGGACCATATCCGGCTTCTCCTTTTCGTAGGCGGCCACTCCGGCGCCGCCGTCATAGGCCACCACCGTATGGAAGCCCTCCTTCTCCAGGTAAAGGCGCAGAAGCTCCGCAATATTTCTGTCATCTTCCACAATCAGAATGGTGTTTTTCATATAACTCCCTCTTTTCAAGCAGGAAAAAGTATTGTATAATGGTTGAGTTACGGCTATCCGTTCTGTATTATACAACAGTTTTCCCGTTTTGGGTGAACAATTTGTAAAATGGGTTATAAATCATGTCTAAAGATGCCATAATTGAATATCTCCGGCGTTACAGACGGGATATCAATTTCCGCCTGGCGGTGAACCTTGCCCTGACGCTGGCGGTAAACGTGATTTATTCCGCATTCAAGCTGATTGCCGCCATCTATTTCAGCTCCAACTGGCAGGGTGCCGTGGGAGTTTACTACGCCATTCTCTCCATCATCCGCTTCACCCTTCTGTGGAGCGTACGGAAAACCGGAATCGGCGGGGACTACGAAAGCGACCTGAAAAAATACCGGGTGGTGGGGCTCATGCTGGTCATGCTCACCGTGGCCCTCTCCGCCATGGCCGTCCTGATGATACGTGACAATAAGCACGTGGAATACCCGGGAAGCCTTATCTTCCTGGCCTCCCTGTGGGCCTTCTACAACGTAAGCGTGGTCATAGTCCAGCTGGTGCGGCACAGGAAAAACATGACCCCCATCTCCGCCGCCTCCCGGGCAATCAGCTTTTCGGCGGCTCTGGTTTCCCTTCTGTCCCTGCAGACCTCCCTGCTGGCACGGTTTGCGGACCAGTCCACCGCCTTCGTCCGGGCCATGAACATCCGCACGGCCCTTATCGTGATTCTGATAATCCTCTTCATCTCCGTTTTCATGACCGTGGGCTCCACCAAGGCCCTCCGGGACATAAACTCGGACGGCCAGGAATAACCCTCAAAACCGCCTCATAACCTTTCCCGAAAGGAGAGTTCTTATGAGGCTTTTTATTTTGCTTTTAATCTGCATCTGTCTTGCGCTGCCTGTCCGGGCGGAGGAGCTGACGGCGGAGGACTGGGCCATTCTGGCGGACAGCCCGGTGCCCGCCTCCGTCTCGGACCTGGAGATAGCCGCCCCCTCCGCCATTCTGGTGGAGCGGGAGACCGGCGCCGTCATCTACGAGAAAAATGCCCACGACCGTCTGGCCCCGGCCAGCGTCACCAAGGTCATGACCCTGCTGCTCCTGGCGGAGGCCATTGACAGAGGCGACCTGAAAATGGAGGACACGGTCACCTGCTCCGCCGCCGCTTCCTCCATGGGCGGCAGCCAGGTCTACCTTAAGGAGGGGGAGCAGCTGCCGGTGAAGGAGCTGCTCAAATGCGTTGTGGTGGCCTCCGCCAACGACGCCGCCGTGGCTCTGGCGGAGCACCTGGCCGGCACGGAGAGCGCCTTCGTGGCCCTTATGAACCGCCGGGCAAAGGAGCTGGGCATGGCGGACACGGTTTTCTCCAACTGCACTGGCCTGCCCGCCCAGTCGGAGCATCTCTCCTCCGCCGCCGATATTGCCGCCATGGCCCGGGAGCTTCTGAGCCACAGCTGGATAAAGGATTTCACCACCATCTGGACCGACAGCATACGGGACGGCCAGTTCGGCCTTACGAACACCAACAAGCTCATCCGCTTCTACCCCGGGGCCACGGGCCTGAAAACCGGGTACACGGACACGGCGGGCCACTGCCTGGCGGCCTCGGCCCTTCGGGACGGGGTGGAGTACATCGCCGTGGTGCTGCACTGCGCCTCCTCCCAGGAGCGGTTTGAGTCCGCCAAGGCCCTTCTGAGCTTCGCCTTCGCCAACTACACCCTGGTCCCCTGCCTGCCGGACCAGGTG
>JAFPTE010000212.1 GCA_017400415.1 Oscillospiraceae bacterium | reverse complement strand
TGGCCTCCGTCGTTATCTCCGGCATCATGCTCAAGAAGTTCAAGGCCTTCGCCGGCGATCCTTCCCCCTTCGTCATGGAGCTGCCCGCCTATCACGTTCCCTCTGTGAAGAACGTGCTTCGTGCCACCTGGGAGCGGGGCTGGTCCTTCATCAAGAGAGCAGGCTCCGTCATCTTCATCTCCTCCATCATCATCTGGTTCCTGTCCAGCTTCGGCTTCGGTGACGAGGGCTTCGGCATGGTCGAGGATATGGATGCCTCCCTGCTGGCCGTGGTGGGCGGCGCCCTTGCATGGATCTTCGTTCCCGTGGGCTTCGGCAACTGGCAGGCCACCGTGGCCACCATCACCGGCCTTGTGGCAAAGGAAGAGGTCGTGGGCACCATGGGCGTCCTGTACGGCAACCCCCTTGCCCGGAACGTGGGCGAGATCTTCACCGGCATCTCCGGCTACAGCTTCATGATGTTCAACCTCTACTGCGCGCCCTGCTTCGCCGCCATCGGCGCCATCAAGCGTGAGATGAACAACGTGAAGTGGACCCTGGGCGCCGTGGCTTACATGTGCATCTGGGCCTATGTGCTGGCCCTCATCACCTACAACCTGGTGGGCCTGTTCTTCGGCGTGGGCTTCAATCTCTGGACCGTTATCGCCGCCGTGTGCCTGGCCGCCGTTATTTACCTGCTTGTGCGCCCCAACCCCTATGACGACAAGCACCTTTCCATGAAGGAGAAGGTGGCCCAGTGATCGCCTGGCTCGCCTCCAACTGGCTGGCAATCGTTCTTGTGCTGGTCATCGCCGCCGTCTGCGCCCTGTGCATAAGGGAGCTTCTCCCCGGCAGGGGCAAGAGCTCCTGCGCCGGCTGTGCCGGCTGCTCCGGCGGCGCCTGCCCGTCCTGCAATTCCAATAACCCGAGCCGCTGAGTACCTCACCTCCATAAAAACATTCAATACCCCCAAGGCGGCTGCCTCCCGATCTGACCCAGGTCGGGAGGCTTATTTTGTTTTCACAAAGTTTAAAATACCGCCTATTGAAAAGCGGAGGGAAATATAGTAAAATACAGAAAATGGCTTATAAGCGCCGGAAGGAGGAGAGAGTACGGAAAAGGACAGATACCTGGGCGTGTACATCCACATACCCTTCTGCGCCTCCAAGTGCGCCTACTGCGATTTTTACTCCCGGGCGGGCTGCGAGGATAAGATTCCCGATTACCAGAAGGCCCTTCTGCGCCATATCCGTGAGTGTTCCCCCCAGCTGGAGGGGTACCTGACGGATACGGTCTATTTCGGCGGCGGCACCCCCAGCTTCTACGGGGCGGACCGGATAATCGCCATATTTGAATGTCTCAAGAAAAGCGGCCGTGTCCTCCGGGACAGCGAGGTCACCATGGAGGCAAACCCGGACAGCGTAAGCTACCGGGACCTGGTGCGCCTGCGGAAGGCGGGCATAAACCGGCTCTCCATCGGCGCCCAGTGCGCCGACGACGGCATACTGAAGAGCATAGGCCGGCTCCATACCTTTGCCCAGGTGGAGGAGGCCGTGAAGAACGCCCGACAGGCCGGCTTTGAGAACATCTCCATCGACCTTATTTACGGCCTTCCAAGCCAGACCAGAGAGGGCTGGGCGGAGACCCTCAACCGGGCCGTGAACCTTAAGCCGGAGCACCTGAGCTGCTACGGCCTGAAGATAGAGGAGGGGACCCCCCTCTATATGTTCAAGGATTCCCCCTTCATCCCCGATGACGACGTGCAGGCGGATATGTACCTGTACACGGTGGACGCCCTGGAGCGGTTCGGCTACCGGCAGTATGAGATATCCAACTTCTCCCGCCGGGGCTTCCAGAGCCGCCATAATCTGAAGTACTGGCGTGGCCAGGAGTATCTGGGCTTCGGCGCCGCCGCCCATTCCTACATTAATTCCAGAAGATTCAGCTTTATTTCCGATATTTCCGGTTATTCACGGAACATTATGGAAAATAAACCCGTCATAGCTACAGATGAGATGATTTCCGACTCCGAGAAGGCGGACGAGTATCTTATGCTGGGCCTGCGGACCACCTACGGCATCTCCGAGGCGGAGTATTACCGCATCTTCCCCTGCAAGTTTGATATGCTCCGGGAGCTTCTGCAGAGCTACGTGAAAAACGGCTGGATGGTGAAGTCGGAAGACCGCTGGAGCTTTACGCCCCAGGGCTTCCTTATCTCCAACACCCTTATCGGCAACATTCTTGAGACCCAGACCCGTCAGAAGACCAGCATCGTGTCCCCCTGGAAGGAGGGCCAGCCGGGCTATCAGTACACAATGTTCACAAAACCGGAGGGCGACGCCCAGCTCTTTCACGGAATATGACAAAAATGATTATTCCGGTGCTTTTTCTGTTGATTTTTCGGAAAAAAAGAGTAAACTTATAACAGTGAATTGATATTGTCAGGCGGTTGATGAAAGTGGCAAAAGGAAAAAGAGTGATGAAAAAGAAGAACGGCGCCATGGGTGCCATTCTTACAGGTGTTTCCGCCGTGGCTCTGGCCGTGGCGGTGGTGGCAGTGGCCGGCGGAGTGGTCTCCGGCTCGGCGGCTGCATACCCGAATGTGACCCTTAAGCTTTCCGACCCGGCTCGTGAGGTGGCCGTGGGCGGCAAGACCCAGGATGAGATAGTCTCCGAGCTGGACTCCCTGGGCCTCACCGTAAAAACCGTCAGCGTGAAGCTGACGGACGACACCACCGTCAGCGTCACCACCGGCAGCCAGGATTCCGTATCCAAGCTGGCGGAGAGCGCCGTGAGCTACGGCAAGGACGGCAACGTATTTACAAACTTCTTTACCTACGTCCGCTGCATGGTGGGCGGCAGCGTTATTGAGGCCAAGGGCACCGGCACTGACGAGAGCGCCATCCGCTCCGTGGTCCATGAGGCTGTCCAGAAGGTGAGTTACCCCGCCGAGGATGACGAGGTCACCATCGGGGAGGACAGCATCACCATCGTCCGGGGCAAGGCCGGCTATGAGCCCAATGAGAACGAGATTGTGGCCTACATCATCAGCGCCCTTGCCAATGGCAGCGAGACCACGGACCGCTTTTCCGAGGATAACCTGAAGGTCCAGGAGAAGCGCGCCAACATAAATCAGCTCTATGAGCAGATCTACCGGGAGCCCCAGGACGCCTACTATGACGCCGCCAACGACCGCATCGTGGAGCCCGTCACCGGCCGTGCCTTTGACCTGGAGAAGGCCCGGGAGGCCTACGGCATGCTGACCCCCGGCCGGCGCCTTATCCTTGAGTACTCCATC
>JAFPTE010000211.1 GCA_017400415.1 Oscillospiraceae bacterium | reverse complement strand
GTCAACGACTATCTGGCCAAGCGCGACTCCGAATGGATGGGCAAGGTCTATCGCTACATGGGCCTGAAAGTGGGCCTCATCATCCACGATATGGACCCCGACCAGCGCCGCCGGGCCTACGCCGCCGATATCACCTACTGCACCAACAACGAGCTGGGCTTCGACTATCTGCGGGACAATATGGCCCTGTACAAGAGAGATCAGGTCCAGCGGGGCCACAGCTTCGCCATTGTGGACGAGGTGGACTCCATCCTCATCGACGAGGCCCGGACCCCGCTGATCATCTCCGGCAAGGGAGACGAGAGCTCCAAGCTCTATGAAATGGCGGACTTCTTCGTCTCCCGGCTGAAGCGGAAGGTCTACGCCACCACCGACGAGAAGGAGGAGACCGGGGAAGACACGGACGCCGACTACGTGGTGGACGAGAAGGCCCGGACCGCCACCCTCACCAGCCGGGGCATAAAGAAGGCGGAGGCGGCCTTCGGCCTTGAGAACTACGCCGACATCGAAAACGCCACCCTGACCCACCACATCAACCAGGCCCTGAAGGCCCACGGCATCATGAAGCGGGACGTGGACTATGTGGTGAAGGACGGGGAAGTCATAATCGTGGACGAGTTCACGGGCCGCCTTATGTTCGGCCGCCGGTACTCCGAGGGCCTCCACCAGGCCATTGAGGCCAAGGAGGGGGTGGACGTCCAGCGGGAGAACAAGACTCTGGCCACCATCACCTTCCAGAACCTGTTCCGCCTTTACAAAAAGCTCTCCGGCATGACCGGCACCGCCATGACGGAGGAGGAGGAGTTCGGCGCCATCTATAACCTGGACATCGTGGAGATACCCACCAACCGGCCCCTTATACGCATAGATAACCCGGACGTGGTGTACAAAAACGATATCGGCAAGAACCGGGCCATCATCGAGCAGATAAAGGAGTGCCACGAGAAGGGCCAGCCGGTCCTGGTGGGCACCGTTTCCATCGAGAAGAGCGAATACCTGAGCATGCTCCTGAAGAAGGAGGGCATCCGCCACAACGTGCTGAACGCCAAGCAGCACGAGCGGGAGGCGGAGATAATCGCCCAGGCGGGCAAGTTCGGCGCCGTGACCATCTCCACCAACATGGCGGGCCGAGGCACGGATATAGTCCTGGGCGGCAATGCGGAATTTCTGGCCCGGGCGGACCTGCGGAAGGCGGGTTACGAGGAGGAGATCATAGCCGAGGCCACAGGCCACGGGGAGACCGACAACGAGCAGATCCTGGAGGCCCGGGAGAAGTTCCGGGAGGCCATGGACCGCTACTCCGCCGTCACCGCCGCCGAGGCGGAGAAGGTCAGAGAGGCCGGAGGCCTCTTCGTCCTGGGCACGGAGCGGCACGAGTCCCGCCGCATCGACAATCAGCTCCGGGGCCGCTCCGGCAGACAGGGCGACCCGGGCGAGACCAGGTTTTACCTGGCCCTGACGGACGACATCATGCGCCTTTTCGGCTCCGAGCGGGTCATGGGCATGATGGAGGCCCTGGGCATCGACGAGGATACGCCCATCGACGCAAAGATACTCTCCGGCGCCATTGAGAACGCCCAGAAGAACGTGGAGAGCCGGAACTTCCAGAGCCGCAAGCGGGTCCTGGAGTACGACGACGTTATGAACACCCAGCGTGAGGTCATCTACGGTCAGCGCCGCCAGGTGCTGGACGGGGAGGACGTGGGCGAGCACATCCGGGGCATGATACGGGACGTTATCGCCTCCGACGTGAACTCCGCCCACGGGGAGCACGGCTTCGACAAGGCCGGGGCAGTGCAGCCCTTCCTGGGCCTTTTCATCACGGAGGAGGACGTACCCGCCCTGCCCGATAAGCCGGAGGAGCTCATCGGAGCCCTGGAGGACCGGGCCTTCGCCCTTTACGACGAGCGGGAGGCCCAGTTCGGCACCGTGCCCGGCACGGACTCTCCCCTTATGCGTGAGGTGGAGCGGGTGGTGCTCCTGCGGGTGGTGGACGAGTACTGGATGGACCACATCGACGCCATGGCGGACCTGCGCCAGGGGGTGGTGCTCCGGGCCTACGCCCAGACCAATCCGGTGGACGAGTACAAGCGTGAGGGCTTCGAAATGTTCGAGGCCATGATAAACGGCATAAAGGAGGAGGTCGTCCGCCGGATCTACACCGTGAAGGTCCGGAAGGAGACCCCCATCGAGCGGAAGGCCGTATCCAAAAACCAGGTGGAGGCCGCCAACGCCGGCGGCGACGGCACCGTCAGGCGCCAGCCCGTGCGTATAACGAAAAAAATCGGCCGCAACGACCCCTGCCCCTGCGGCAGCGGCAAAAAGTATAAGCACTGCCACGGCAGATAAGGGGAAAGCTGTCAATCCCTCAGTCAGCTTCGCTGACAGCTCCCTTTACACAAGGGAGCCAAAGGGCAGTTCTCTTTGCCCCTTGTGCGGGGTGGCCTCCCTCCTCTTTTCTGCCCCCTTGTGCGGGGTAGCCTCCCTCCTCTTTTCTGCCCCCCTTGTGTAAAGGGGGGTGGCCCGAAGGGCCGGGGGGATTGTCCAAACGCATCCTGTAACTGTGTCAATCCCTCAGTCAGCTTCGCTGACAGCTCCCTTTACACAAGGGAGCCAAAGGGCCCGGAGAGTGCCGGAAAATTGACAAACACTGTGCATAAGTTGGTGGATAATGTTGAAAACGCTGAAAATTCGCCTGATTTCGACGGTTTTGGTCATTGCACTGACCGCCTCCTGCTCGGCGTGGAACACAAAGCCCCCGGACGGGGAGCCGGCCGGCCCGGTGCAGAGCGGCGATGCCTCCCCGGCGCCGGACGAAAACACAAACACGGAGGACAACGCAGGCTACACCCCCTCGGACAGCCTCTTCTCCCTGCGGTTCGACCCTAAGGCCTCCCTGAATCCCCTGTACAGCATGAGCGTTTCCAACGCCGACCTGTGGACGCTGATGTACGAGGGCCTTTTCCGGCTCTCGCCGGACCTTGAGGCGGTGCCGGTGCTCTGCGAAAGCTACACCTGCGAGGACGGCCTTGTGTACACCTTCACCATCCGCCAGGGCATCATCTGCCACGACGGGCAAGAGCTGAAGGCCGCCGACGTGGAATACTCCATCGACCGGGCGGCCCACGGGAAAAAATACGAAAACCGTCTGACAAACGTCCGGGCGGTCCATGCCTCCGGGCCCTACACCCTGCGGCTGGTGCTGAGAAATCCGGACTACCTGCTGCCCACCCTGCTGGATATACCCATCATCCGGCAGGACAGCATTGCTAAAACCGTGCCGGAGGGCACGGGGCCCTACCGCCTGACGGAGGAAAAGGACGGCTGGGTGCTTGAAGCCTGGGAAAGCCACCGGGACTTCGCCTCCCTGCCGGTGCAGCGGATTTACCTTAAAACCGTGGAGGACGGGTACCTGGCCCGGTCCTTCGCCACAAGAGAGATCGACCTTCTGACCCGGGACCTGACGGGGCCCGTCACCCTGAACCTCTACGCCGAGTACGAGACCCGGTACATGAACACCTCCAGCCTGGTTTTCTTCGGCTTCAATACCCGCCGGGGCGCCGGGGCGGACAGAGCCGTCCGCCGGGCCATTTCGGCCCTCATCGACCCTGTCAGCCTCTCTCAGACCTGCTTTAAGGGCACCGTGACGGCGTCGCCCCTGGTCCTCTCCCCGGCTCTGGGGGGCTATGACAGGGCCTGGGAGGAGTTTCTGCCCGCAGACTATGAGACCCTGCGGGACGCCGCCGACCTGCGGGACACGGATAACGACGGCTTCTGGGACCGGTCAAAGGGGGCCCGGAGCCTCTCCATAACCGTGCTGGTAAACGACGAGAACGCCTATAAGGTCCGGGCGGCGGAGCGGCTTACGGAGCTTTTGTTCCGCATGGGCTTCCGGGCGGAGACCAAAAGCCTGCCCTTTGAGGAGTACACAAAGGCTCTGGAGGCGGGGCAGTTCGATATCTTCATCGGCGAGGCCCTGCTCATGCCCAACATGGACCTTTCCCCCCTTCTGAAGGACGGGGGCAAGCTCAATTACTTCGGCAGCACGGACGGGAAATACGGCACCCTCATTGACGCCGTTTTCGCCGCCGATACGGCGGAGGCCCGGAGCCTGGCCCGGCAGGAGCTCTGCCGCTACTGCGCCGAGGAGGCGGTCATAATCCCGGTATGCTACAAGAACAAGGCCGTTATGACCCACCCGGGCGTCATCTCCGGCATCGACCCCAGCCCCAGCGGGGTCTTTACGGGCATTGCGGACTGGACGATTTACCTTGACCAAAAAAAGGAAGGGGACAGCTGATATGACAGACAGAGAACTGATTACCCAGGCTATGCACGCCTCCATCCACGCCTACGCCCCCTATTCAAAGTTCCGGGTGGGGGCCGCCCTGGAGTGCCAGGACGGCACGGTCTTCACCGGCTGCAACGTGGAAAACGCCGCCCTGGGCGCCTCCATCTGCGCAGAGCGCTGCGCAGTTCTGAAGGCCATAAGCGAGGGGAAGAGAAAATTTCTGCGCATTGCGGTCTACTCCCAGTCGGCGGACTACTGCGTGCCCTGCGGCACCTGCCGCCAGGTGCTTTGCGAGTTTGCGCCGGAGATTGAGCTCCTCTGCGCCCGCAGCGATGGCCGCTACGTAAGCTACCGCCTACGGGACCTGCTGCCCCACTCCTTCACAAAAGATTTCCTTTAATTGCATTATTTCACCCACCCGGACGCTGTGTCCGGGTTTTTTTATTGCCGGATATACATATTTATATAATGTATCCCTTGAAAAAATCCCGATTTTGTGGTATAATCCGTTAAAATAGCGACAGAGTGCGCCTGCGGCAGCAGGGCGCATACAAGGGTACGGTGAAAAGATGGACGCAAATCAGGAAATATGGCAGCACATAAAGGAAATAGTCTCCAAGGACGTGTCCGGCACCTCCATGGACACCTGGTTCAACACGGCCCAGGTTTATGAATTCACGGCGGAGCGGCTGGTCATTCTGGAGCCCTCCTCTCTGAAGCGCAGCATTCTCTCCTCACGGTTTCTGCCCAACATAAAGGCGGCCCTGCAGGAGCTGCTCAGTGCGGATTACGAGGTTGCCTTCATTGAGAAGAAGCCCGAGGAGAAGGAAAAGCCCGGCCAGGGTCAGGACGGGGACGACTACACCTTTGACAACTTCGTGGTGGGCCCCTCCAACCGCTTTGCCTACGCTGCGGCAAAGGCCGTGGCCCAGAGTCAGCCCAGCCAGTATAACCCCCTCTATATCCACGGGCCCAGCGGCCTGGGCAAGACCCATCTGCTCTACGCCATCCGCCACGAGGCCGGGAAGATGCACCCGGAGTTCAAGGTGGTGCTGGCCCGGGGCGCCGACTTTATGAATGAGCTCATTCTGGCCATTCAGAACGGCCGGAAGGAGGAGTTCCGCATCAAGTACCGGGACTGCGACATGCTCCTTATCGACGATATCCAGATTATCGCCGGAAAGCAGAGCACGGAGGAGGAGATCTTCCAGATTTTCAACACCCTCTTTGAGGCCAGGAAGACCATAGTCTTCACCTCCGACCGGCCCCCTCAGGAGATGGCCCTGCTCTCCGACAGAATCCGCTCCCGGCTCTCCATGGGCCTTCTGGCGGATATATCCACCCCGGACTTTGAGACCAGAGCGGCCATAGTCCTGAACAAGAGCCAGCAGCTCAATATGAACCTTTCCATGGACGTGGTGAACTACATCGCCGACAACATCACCTCCAACGTCCGGCAACTGGAGGGCGCCGTCAAGAAGATTCACGCCCACCGGGAGCTTATGGGCGGCGAGGTGAGCCTTTCCAACGTCTCCGAGATTCTAAAGGACATGTACCGGGAGAAGACCGCCTACGTGCCCACCCCGGACGACATTATTGACGAGACCGCCAAGTATTACGGCATCTCACCCAAGGATCTGCGGGGCAAGAGCCGCACAAGAGAGGTGGCCCAGGCCCGGCATATCGCCATGTACCTTATCCGCCAGCTCACAAACCTTTCCCTTCAGGACGTGGGCAGGATATTTGACCGGGACCACACCACCGTTCTCAACTCCCTCTCCAACGTGGAGGCCCGCATCAGCCGGGAGAAGGATTTTAACCTGGTTCTGAAGGACATAACCTCCAACATCAACTCCCGGGACGACTGAGATACATTCGGTTTTAAGCTTCTCCTTTCCACAGAATACCTCAAACTTCATGTTTAGTTTTGTGGAAAGACTTATGTCACTTGGAAAACGCCGGTTTTTTCCACAATTCACGCCCTGCCGCAAACCGGGCCCTTACGGGGTCTTCCGGGGTTTTCCACCGGATTTCTCCTCTGCTGCAAGTTCTGCTGAAAATAAAGATATATATGATATATAATCCGAGCATTAGCTTTTTTGGGAGGTACTGAAATGAAATTCACCTGCGAAAAAACAGCCCTTGTGGCGGCCATCAACACGGCCAGCCGGGCTGCAGCCGTCAAGAGCGCCGTTCCGTCCCTGGAGGGTATCCTCATCGAGGCGGAGGACGGGGTCACGGTCACGGGCTTCGACCTGAAGACCGGTATCCGCTCCTCCATTCAGGCGGACGTTACGGAGCCCGGCGACGTGGTCATAAACGCCAAGATCTTCGGCGATATTATCCGCAAGCTGCCGGACGACGTGGTCTCCATGACGGTCAACGAAAGCACCTTCGCCTGCGAGATAAAGTGCGGCATGAGCGAATTTTCCATCATGGGCATGACGGCTCAGGATTACCCGGACCTGCCCACCGTGGATTTTCAGAACTCCCTGGAGCTGAAGGAGCGGGTTCTGCGGGACATCATCTCCCGGACCTCCTTCGCCATCTCCGATAACGAGGCCAGACCCATCCACACCGGCGCCCTTTTCGAGCTGGACAAGGAATTCGTCACCGTGGTGGCCGTGGACGGTTACCGCCTGGCCCTGCGGAAGGAAAAGGCCGAGAGCATAGACGTGGCGGACAGCTCCTTCGTGGTGCCGGGCCTTGCCCTGAACGAGGCTGAGCGCATCTGCGGCGATTCGGACGACATTGCCCGCATCACCGTAGGCACAAAGCACATCATGTTCACCATCGGCTCCAATCAGCTCATCTCCCGCCGGCTGGAGGGCGACTTCCTCAATTACAGGAACGCAGTGCCCCAGAACGCCAAATACTCCCTTATCTGCGACAGGCGCAGCCTCATCGAGAGCGTGGAGCGCGTGAGCCTCATTATCTCCGACAAGTTCAAGAGCCCCGTCCGCTGCACCTTCCGGGACGGGGAGGCGGAGTTCATAACCTCCTCCACCCTGGGCCGGGCCCAGGACCGCTGCTCCATCGAGGGAGACGGGGATAACCTTGAAATAGGCTTCAATAACCGTTACCTGCTGGAGGCCCTCCGGGCCGCCCCCACGGACAAGGTCTGCATCAAGCTCTCCACCTCCGTGGCTCCCTGCGTCATTGTCCCCACGGACAATTCCCGCTCCTTCCTCTATATGATACTGCCTGTGCGCATGAGGAGCAGTGAAGCATGAGAATAAAGGCAAAGGTCCTGGAGCTGCCCAATGAGGACGTAGCCATCTCCACGGACTATATAAAGCTTGACAGCTTTCTGAAGCTATGCGGCGCCTGCGAGACCGGAGGCCTTGCCAAGGAGGTCATTCTGGAGGGGGACGTGTGCCTGAACGGCGAAGTCTGCACCCAGCGGGGCAGAAAGCTCCGGCCCGGGGACGTTATTACCTTCGCCCGGAAAAAATACACAGTCATATCCGGATGAGGGCAGACAGCATCACCCTGGAGGGCTTCAGAAACTACGCCCTCAGCTCCTGCAGCTTCGGCGGCGGGGTAAACGTCATCGTGGGCGACAACGCCCAGGGAAAGACAAATCTTCTGGAGGCCCTTTATCTGGGGGCCACCGGAAGGAGCTTCCGCACCAGGACCGATAAGGAGCTCATAGGCTTCGACAGGGATTTCGCCCTCATAAGCCTCCGGGGCTTCTCCTATGAGCGGGAGCGGAAAACGGAGATTACCCTCCGCCGGGGCGGCCGCCGGACCATGGTATCCAACGGCGTGAAGCTGAAAACCGCCGCCGAGCTCAGCGAGAGCTTTTCCGCAGTTCTTTTCTGTCCGGAGGACCTGGGCCTTATCCGGGAGGGAGCCGCCGTCCGGCGTAAGCTCATGGACGGCTGCCTTTGCCAGCTCTGGCCCCGGTACGCCCAGTGTCTCAGCCTCTTCAACCGGGCCTATGAGCAGAAGACCCGCATCCTGCGGGACTGGGAGGAAAACCCGGAGCTTCTGGACCTGCTGCCGGAGTACGACGTGCAGATGGCCCGGTACTCCGCCGAGCTCATACGGTACCGGGGAGCCTACGCAAAAAGGCTTGCGGAGGAGGCCCGGCGGATTCACGCAGAATTTTCCACCGGTGAGGAGCTGGGCTGCACTTACAGGACAGTCAAAACCGTTACGGACACCTCCGCCGACGTGGAAACCATATATAACCAGGTCCTGGAGCACACCAGGTCCCACAGCCAGGCGGAGCGGGCCTCCGGCCTGTGCCTCTCCGGCGCCCATAAGGACGACCTGGAGATAACCGTAAACGGCCAGGACGCCAGAGCCTACGCCAGCCAGGGCCAGTGCAGGACCGCCGCCCTCTCCCTGAAGCTGGCGGAGCGGGAGATACACTTCACCCGCCGGGGGGAATACCCCATTCTCCTTCTGGACGACGTGCTAAGCGAGCTGGACCCGGCCCGGCAGAGCTTCATTCTGAACAGAGTCATGGGAGGCCAGGTGTTCATCACCTGCTGCGAGGACGCCGGCCTCATCGCCGAGAGGACCGGCGGCAGGATAATCACCGTCCGGGCAGGGGCTATGGAGGCGCAGGAATGAAATACCTTTACGTGGGCCAGAGCACGGTCCTGCGGGGGGAGGACGTGATCGGGGTCTTCGACCTGGACAACGCCTCCGCCGGCAAGTGGACGAGGGTGCTTCTGAGCCAGGCGGAAAAAAGGGGCAGCCTGGAAAACGCCGCAGCGGACCTGCCCCGGTCCTTCGTGCTGACGAAAAACGGCGGGGTTTACCTGAGCCAGCTTAATACGGCCACCCTCAAGTCCCGGTGGGACAGCGAGGACTGGCGTTTTTGATTACTTTGAAGGGAAAAGACTATGGCAGAAAACGACATCATTGAAATGACCGGCCTCACCCAGAAGGTGACGGAGGACTATGACGCCAGCCAGATCCAGGTTCTGGAGGGGCTGGAGGCGGTGCGGAAGCGGCCGGGCATGTATATAGGCTCCACAGGCCCCTCCGGCCTGCACCACCTGGTCTATGAGATTGTGGACAACTCCATTGACGAGGCGCTGGCGGGCTACTGCACCCATATCGAGGTCACCATCAACGAGGGGGACACCATAACCGTCACGGATAACGGCCGTGGCATCCCCGTGGACACCCAGGGCCAGACCGGAAAAAGCGCCCTGGAGGTGGTGTTCACCGTGCTCCACGCCGGCGGCAAGTTCGGCGG
>JAFPTE010000009.1 GCA_017400415.1 Oscillospiraceae bacterium | reverse complement strand
TTCTGAACTGACTGCACAAATACTTATTATGAAATGTTTTTGCCTGGGCTTTGCTCAGGCAAAAACACCATGAGGCGGCTGCGCAGCACCGCCCTTGCGCCGACCAACGAGGCCGTCCCCGGCCGAGGCGATGGAGCGCAAGACTCAAACGAAAGCACAGATTACGGGGCTTTCGTTTGAAGCGTGTCGACTGTATCGACACGCCCTGCACCGCTTCGGCGGTGCTTTTTTTGTTGGCATAAAGGCCCGTGGCTTCAAATATCCTTAGAGGGAAAGGGGGACGGGCCTTTGGACATATCCGGCGACGTGAAGAGATTTGACGGGGCGGTGACGCTGCTGCCCTACGGTCTCCGGGAGAAGCTGCGGGAGCTTAATCGGGAGGAGAGGGCAGAGGCGGAGGAATTCCGGCTCCGCCGGGGCAAGGCGGTGTCGGTGGTTTTTCCGGGAGGAGAGCGGAGCCTGGGAGGGCAGGAGGTGAGCCAGGGGGACCTGGACTTCCTTCTTGAGGTGGCCTCTGCCGCATCGGTCCATACGGTAAGGTCAAAGCTCTCCTCCGGCTACATAACCGCCCGGGGCGGCTACCGGGTTGGCTTTGCGGGAAGCGCCGCCCTGGAGGGGGGCAGGGTATCCGCCGTTTCCAACATCTCCTCCGCCGCAGTCCGCATCGCCCGGGAGAAAAGGGGCATAGCGGAGGGGGTCTTCTTTCCGGAGGATTTCCGCTCTGCACTTATAATCTCACCGCCCGGGGGAGGAAAAACGACCCTGCTTCGGGATGCGGTGCGGCTTCTGTCCTCCGGCAAGGGGGGCCTGAGGGTTTCCCTTTGCGACGAGCGGGGGGAGATTGCCGCCATGTGCGGCGGTGCGCCCCAGCTGGACGTGGGGGACAGGACGGACGTACTGGACGGCTGGCCCAAGGCGGAGGCCATAACCGCAGCCCTCCGTGCCCTGTCGCCGGAGGTGATAGCCCTTGACGAGATAACGAGCCCGGAGGACTGCGACGCCGTGCTGGCCGCCTCCCACTGCGGGGTGGGACTTCTTGCCACGGCCCACGGATTAAGCCTTGAGGACCTGGGAAAAAGGCCCGTTTACAAGCGGCTTCTGGAAAACGGAGTCTTCCGGGAGCTTGTGACCATAACCACCGTAGGCGGCAGAAGGCTTTACGGAAAAAGCAGGCTGTGAAGCTCCTGGGCCTTTGCCTGCTGGCGGCCGGGGCAATCTGGGCCGCCCTGGAGCCCCTCATAGCCCTGCGCAGGCAGGATGAGGCCACCGGCGAAATGCTCCGTGCCCTGACAGTGCTGGAGAGCGCCCTCTGCGGGGAGCTCATGCCCATGGGCGATGCTCTGCGCCTTGCAGGAAGGCTGGGGGTAGGCAGCGCCTTCATTAGGCTGGCGGAGAGCCTGGAGGAGCTGGGTGAGCTGCCCTTTTCACGGCTCTGGTGCCGGGAGCTGGGGGGCCTTATGCGCTCCCTTACCCCGGCAGGGCGTGAGGCGGCTGCGGTGCTGGGGGAATCCCTGGGCAGGACGGACGCCCTGCGCCAGCAGCGGGCCATTTCGTCCTGCCTGGACGTTCTGCGCCTTGAGCGGGACAGGCTCCGGAGCGAGGGCAGAAAAAGCGCCGGCCTGAGGGCGGCCATGTCCCTGGGCGCCGGCGCAGTGCTTATGATTATGCTTATGTGAGAGTGACAGATGGAAGTTGATCTCATTTTCAAAATAGCCGCCGTCGGCATACTGGTGGCGGTACTGAACCTGCTCCTTAACCGGTCCGGCCGGGACGAGCAGGCGCTCATGACGACCATTGCAGGGCTCATCGTGGTGCTGGTGGTGCTGGTCCGGGAGATTGCGGAGCTCTTCGACCTCATCAAGAGCCTGTTCGGACTGTGATGGAAGCTGTGCTCAAGGGCGCCGCCCTGGCGGTGCTGGGGGCTGTCCTTGCCCTGTCCATCAAAAAGGAAAGTCCTGCCATCAGCCTTCTGCTGGCTGCTGCCTGCGCAGTTCTTCTGCTGACTCTGGCCCTGCCGCCGCTGACGGAGGGGGTAAACACCATGCTGGAGCTGAGCCGGGAGGCCGGCATAAGCTACACCGCCCTTGGCGCCGTACTGAAAAGCCTGGGTATCGCCGTCGTGACAAGACTGGGGGCAGATACCCTGAAGGAGGCCGGGCTCCTGGCCGCCTCCAGCGCCTTGGAGCTCCTGGGGGCCTGCGCCGCCCTGGCGGTGAGCCTGCCCCTTATCGACGCAGTTCTGGAGCTTATAAGGAGTCTGGTATGAAAAAATGCGCCCTTATCCTTGCGGCAGTGCTGCTTTTTGCCTTTTCTCTGCCCTCCCTTGCAGGGGACCTTGAGGAGGCGGTGCCGGACAGGGTCCGGGACAGGGTGGGCACAAGCTCTGCTCCCGGGGGAGTATCGGAAATCATAAGAAACGCCCTTGACGACAGTCTCGGCGAAATAAGGCAGCTGGGAGCCAGGGCTCTGGGGATCTTCGCTGCGGCCCTGCTGACCGGAACGGCCTCCGCCCTGGCCGGGGAGAAGGGGGTCGGAGCGGTGCGGCTCTGCGGCACTGCCGCAATCACGGCTCTTTCCGCATCCGGCGTGGGCTCCATGCTCTCAATGGCCGGTGAGCTCAGCGAACAGATAAGCGCCTTCGCCGCCGTGCTTCTGCCGACGGTGGCCTCCGCCTGTGTGGGAGCGGGACAGGCCGCCTCCTCAGCCGCCTCTCTGGCGGCCACAACCCTGGTGCTGGACCTGCTGGCAGATGTTTCCGCCAGGGTCACAAGACCCCTTGTTTACTGCTTTGCGGCGGCCTCCGCCGGGGCTGCGGCCTTCGGAGGCTATACGAGGAGCCTTGCAAGGCTTATAAAGTGGGCAGCGGCAACGGTGCTCACCCTGACGGCGATGCTGTTTACGGCATATCTGGGTATAACCGGGGCAGTTTCCGGCGGGGCTGACGCCGCAGCTGTGAAGCTGACGAAAACCGCCATATCGGGCCTTGTACCCGTGGTGGGGAAGATAGTTTCCGATGCGGCGGACAGCGTGGCCTCCGGCTTCGTTATCCTGCGGAACACCGCCGGAATATTCGGAATGCTTGTTATACTGGCTCTTATTGCGGGGCCGGCGTTGGAGGCTGCGGCTGGGTACCTGTTTTTCAAGGCGGCGGCAATCCTCTCGGAGGGCGTCGCAGGACAGGAGATATCCGCCCTTATCGGCGATATGGGCACTGCCATGGCTCTGGCACTGGGCTCTGCGGGGCTGAGCGGGGTCATTGTGTTTATTTCCGTAACGAATGCGATATTGAGGGTGAGCTCATGATAGGGGAGATTCTGGGGGAGATGGTCCTGCGTCTTTCGGCCTCGGCTCTTATCTCCGCCGGGGCCATGTCCCTGGCTCCGGAGGGCAGGGCAAAGGGAGCCGTGCGTCTGGCCTGCTCGCTGATGTGCGTTCTGTGCCTGCTTTCGCCCCTTGCGTCGCTGGAGGAGGGGGAGACGGAGGCCTGGGCGGAGAGCTACCGGGCCAATGCGGAGAGAGTCTCGGCGGAGGGAGAAAACTCCGCCAGGGGACAGACAAGATTAGTCATAGAGCGGCAGAGCCGGGAATATATTTTGGGTAAAGCAAAGGAGCTGGGAGAGGAGGTCCGGGTGAGTGTAAGAGCTGTGTGGCAGGAGGAGGGATACTTTGTGCCCTGGGAGGCGGAGATAGAGGGAAAAATCAGCGGGAAGGGCCGCCTCCGGCTGGGCTACATTATGGAAAACGATCTGAATATCCCCGCATCCAGGCAGAGGTGGACCGATGGAGAAGAGTGATCTGCTCCGGCTCATGGGCAGTAAGGTGTCAAAATACGGCCCGGCCGTTCTGGCTGTGGCCCTTGGCATACTCTTCATAGCCGGTGACCGGCTGTGGACGAAAAAGGAGACCCCGGCGGAAACTGAGGAGCCGGAGGCGGAGACCTTTTCTCTTGAGCTTCAGGAGGAGAGACTCTGCGAAATCCTGGGGGCAATCGAGGGGGTGGGAAGGGTCCGGGTCCGGCTGGAGACCGCAGAGACGGAAGAGCTTGTGCCGGCAGTGAACGAAAAGCGGGGAACTGCCGGGGACGAGACCACGACCGTTGTGACGATTCCCCGCGGGTCGGGCCGCCAGGAGGCCCTGATAATCCGGACCAGGTATCCGGAGTACACGGGCTGTGTGGTGGTGTGCCAGGGGGCGGACTCCGACCGGGTGCGGCTTACGGTGACCCAGGCCGTGTGCGCGCTGACAGGGCTGGGCTCTGACAGGGTAACTGTGGCAAAAATGAAATGAAGGGTGGATTTTAAATGAAGGTTCTTAAAAGAAACGCCGTAATCATCACCGTGATCGCCTTTGTGGCGGTGGCGGTATATCTGAATTGGCTCTATGACGCAAAGCAGGACGCCGCAGAAAGCGCACAGGCGGGGAGCCTGACCCGTTCCGACGCACTTCTGACTCAGGCGGAGCAGCAGGAGAGCAGCACCGCGGGGCTTTATTACACTGTCCGGCAGGACGGGGACAACGTTGACAACAAGCCGGACGGGGCAGCGGAGAGCTTCAGTGCCGCCAGGCTTGCCCGGAAGCAGGCCCGGGACGAGGCCCAGGCCTCCCTGCAGACCGTGGCCGGTGTGGAGGGGGCCTCGGAGGAGACCGTGAACAACGCCCTTAAAATGATGGCGGAGATGGCGGAATACTCCGTCAAGGAGGCGGAGATAGAAAACATCATCCGTTCCAAGGGCTTCACTGACTGCGTGGTGTTCCTCTCCGCCGACCGGGCAACTGTCACCGTTTCCGCCCAGGAGGGGCTGAACGCCGTATCGGTTGCCCGGATAAAGGACGTGATACTCTCCGAAACCGATCTGACCGCCGCACAGCTGCGGGTGATAGAGGCAAAATAGCTCCCTTGACAAGGGGCCCTTCTCGGGGTAAAATCAAAGAAAAAAACGGGAGGGACCCCTGATGCTCTGTTACGAGGATTATAAGCAGGCGGCGGACTGCATTCTTGAAAGGGCGGGCTTTGCGCCGGAAATCGGCCTGATTCTCGGCTCCGGCCTGGGCGGCTTTTCTGAATGCATTGAGAATAAGGTAGAAATAACGTACGGCGAGATACCCAATTTCCTCCGCTCAACGGCTGTGGGCCATGCGGGAAAGTTCATTCTGGGCACCGTGTGCGGAAAAAAGGTGGCCTGCATGTCCGGCCGCTTCCATTACTATGAGGGCTACGATTTTGAGGAGCTGGCCCTGCCCAGCCGGGTCTTCAGGCTCCTGGGCGTCCGTGCCCTGCTGGCCACCAACGCTGCGGGCGCCGTAAACAAAAGCTATAAGCCCGGGGATATAATGATAATCTCCGACCATATAAAGCTCATGGGCGCCAGCCCCATGCGGGGAGCCAACGATGAGCGCTTCGGCCCCAGATTCTTCGATAATTCCCACACCTACTCTCCCGAGCTTCGGGCCATTGCCCGACAGGAGGGGGAGAAGAGCAGCCTTACAGTCCACGAGGGGGTCTACTTCTTCATGCCCGGACCTCAGTACGAGAGCCCTGCGGAGATCCGGGCCATCAGAATGCTGGGCGGCGACGCCGTAGGCATGAGCACCGTGACGGAGGCCCTGGCGGCGGCCCACTGCGGCCTTCCCTTTATGGCCCTCTCCGTCATGACAAACATGGCCGCCGGCGTTCTTGACCAGCCTCTGACCAGCGAGGAGGTCATTGAGACCGCAAAGCGCATCGAAGGCCCCTTCGAGGAGTACGTTAAGAGCATACTGAGGAGAATATGATGAGCACACTTTTTGAAAACTGCAGAATCCTCACCCCAGCCGGCGTCATAACCGGCTTTCTGGGCGTGGAGGGAAAGTATATCGACTACGTAGGCGAGACGAGACCGGCGAAGCGTTGTCAACATCGGCGTCGGCGCTCCTGAGTTTGTCGCGGTGGAGGCTGCCCGGGTCGGAATGCTGCCTAAGG
>JAFPTE010000210.1 GCA_017400415.1 Oscillospiraceae bacterium | reverse complement strand
GTCGCCGATGACCAGCATATAGGGGATCTTCTGGGACTGGGCCTCACGGATCTTGTAGCCGATTTTCTCGTTCCGCAGGTCCGCCTCCGCCCGGATGCCCATATCAAGAAGCCTGTCGCACAGCTCCTGGGCAAAGGCGTTGGTCCGGTCGGTGATGGTCATGAGCCTGGCCTGCACCGGGCACAGCCAGGTGGGGAAATTGCCCATGGTCTCCTCGATAAGGTAGGCCATGAAGCGGTCCAGGGAGCCCAGGATGGCCCGGTGGATGACCACGGGGGTCTTCTCAGTGCCGTCCGTGTCCACGTAGGTCAGGTGGAACTTGGCGGGCAGGCAGAAGTCCAGCTGGCAGGTGGAGAGGGTAATCTCGGCGCCTACGGCAGGCTTTACGTTCACGTCCAGCTTGGGGCCGTAGAAGGCGGCCTCGCCGATCTCCTCGGTGAACTTCAGGCCCAGGGACACAAGCACGTCACGAAGGGCGGTCTCGGCAGTGTTCCACATCTCGTCGTCATCGTGGTACTTTTTCTTGTCCGCCGGGTCACGGAGGGACAGGACGCAGCGGTAGTTCTCAATGCCGAAGTCCTTGTAGGTGTCGAAAATCATGTCGCAGACCCGGCTGACCTCGTCCTTAATCTGCTCCGGAGTCACGAACAGGTGGGCGTCGTTCTGGCAGAAGTGGCGGCCCCGCTCGATTCCCTTCAGGGTGCCGGAGGCCTCATACCGGAAGTCGTGGGCGATTTCGCCGATGCGGATGGGCAGATTCCGGTAGGAGTGGGGTGCGTTGGCGTAGATGCGCATGTGGTGGGGGCAGTTCATGGGCCGCAGAACGTAGGTCTCGTCCTCCACCTGCATGGGGGGGAACATGTTCTGCTGATAGTGGTCCCAGTGGCCGCTGGTCTTGTAGAGCTCAACGGTGCCCACGCAGGGGGTCATGACATGCTGATAGCCGGAGCGTATCTCCTTTTTGCGGATGTAGTTCTCCAGCTCGTTCCAGATAACGTAGCCGTTGGGCAGGTACATGGGCATTCCCTTGCCCACCAGCTCGTCGGACATGAATATGCCCAGCTCCTTGCCCAGCTTCCGGTGGTCCCGGCGCTTGGCCTCCTCCAGCTTTGCCACGTACTCATCCAGCTCGTCCTTCTTGGGGAAGGCGATGCCGTAGATGCGCTGAAGGGTCTCCCGGCTGGAGTCCCCCCGCCAGTAGGCGGCGTTGCAGGCCAGGAGCTTTATGGCGTTGCCCTTGACTCTGCCGGTGCTGTCCAGGTGGGGCCCGGCGCACAGGTCCGTAAACTCGCCCTGTTTGTAGAAGCTGATGGCCTCACCCTCCGGCAGGTCGTTAATGAGCTCCACCTTGAAGGGCTCGTCCTTCATGAGCTCCAGGGCCTGGTCCCGGGGCAGCTCGAAGCGCTCCAGGTGCAGCTTCTCCTTGCAGATCTTCTTCATCTCGTCCTCGATCTTTGCCATATGGTCCGGGGTGAAGGTGAAGGGTGCGTAGAGGTCATAGTACCAGCCCTCGGCGATGGCGGGGCCGATGGCCAGCTTAACCTCCGGCCAGAGGCGCTTTACGGCCTGGGCCATGATGTGGGAGCAGGTGTGCCAGTAGCGGTGGCGGTATTCGGGGTTTTCAAAGCTGAATTCAAAGTTTTCGTCCATTTTAGTTCCTCCCGGAAAAAATAAAACACCCTCGGCAATGCCAAGGGTGCAAAAATTACACGGTTCCACCTTGTGTTTAACTCGCCGGCGATTAACGCTCGCCCCACGTCCCGGTCCTCCCGGGCGGCTCAGGAGTGGTGCTGCCGCCCCGGCGCAGGGCGCTTCCACCTTACCGCCCCTCTCTTGGCGCCGAAATAACGGTTTCTTCTCCGTCTCAGCCATTTTATCGGCTTACACTTTACCACCGGCCGGAGGAATTGTCAAGAGGGGAAATATGGGTGTTTGGCATTGACAGTCTGTGCCGGCGGGGCTATAATCGAAAAAAAGGCCTGGGAGGGCAGACATGCTGGAAAAAACCGTTGAGCGGCAGGATATCTTCTGCGGCAGGATCATAAACGTGCACCGTGACATAGTGGAGCTGGAGGACGGGGAGCGGAGCTTCCGGGAGATAGTGGACCACCACGGCGGCGTGGGGGTCCTGGCCCTGGACGAAAAGGGAAGAGTGCCCCTGGTGCGGCAGTACCGCTACGCCTACAAAAGGGACCTTATCGAAATCCCCGCCGGTAAGCTGGAGGCAGGGGAGGACCCGGCCTTCTGTGCCGCCCGGGAGCTGGGGGAGGAGACGGGCCTTACCGCCGGCCGCCTCATAAGCCTGGGCTTCATCTACCCAACCCCGGGCTACTGCTCCGAAATCATACATCTATATTTAGCCTTGGACCTGCACGCAGGCCGGGCACACCCGGACGAGGGCGAGTTTGTGACCGCCTTCTCCCTGCCCTTTGAGGAGCTGTGCCGCCGGGTCCTCTGCGGCGAGATAAACGACTCCAAAACCGTGGCCGCCGCCCTCCGTGCAAGGGAGTATCTGAAAGGGAGCCCCTGGGCCGCCCGGGACTGACAGCCCCCGCACACAGGGAAAGCCAAAGGGCAAAAGGGCGCCTTATAAAACATGAAAATCCTGCGCCGAGGCGCAGGATTCTTTTTATAAATATGCCACCTGGTCACCCAGGCGTATTTCAAAATGGGCCTTGGCGGCGGAGACCTTGTCCCGGCGCTTTATGAGAACAATATCGATGCCGAACTCCTGCTCGATATCCGCCACCTCCCGGTTCTGCCAGGCGCTGTCGGCGGCGATGGTGACGGTTTTCAGCCGGCCGGTCAGATTCTCCTGCTGGAGCCTGGAGTACTGCTCCACGAAGCCGGCGCTGATGATGCCGGTGGGGATGGCCACCACGCCCACCCCCAGGAAGGTGATGACGATGGCCATGGCCTTGCCCAGCAGGGTCACCGGGTAGATATCCCCGTAGCCCACGGTCAGCAGGGTGCTGACGCTCCACCATATGCCGCTGAGGGCGTTCCGGAAGGCCTCCGGCTGGGCCTCGTGCTCCACGCTGTACATGAACAGGGAGGAGGCCAGCATAAGAATAATGATGATGAAAACGGAGGAGGCTATCTGGTTGCGCTTCTCGTAGAGGACGGAGCGGATCACGTTGAAGGAGTCATACTGGGAGTTTATGCGGAACAGGTGGAAGATACGCACCACCCGCAGGAGCCGGAAGGCCACAAAGCCGCTGAGGAAGAAGAAGGGCAGGATCGTCAGCAGGTCGATGACCCCGTCGTAGCTCCGCAGAAACCGGAGGATAGCCTTCCCCCGGCTGAGCCCCGGATAAAGGTACTCCGCCGTCCATATGCGCAGGATGTACTCCACGCAGAAAAGCAGCACCGTCACGGACTCGATGCCGTTGAAAACCCCCTGCCAGGGCGCCAGCTCCTGAAAGGTCTCCAGGAACATGGCGGTTATGTTCAGGATTATTACGCACACAAGGCCGATATCGAAGGCCCGGCTGGGCAAGTCGTTCTGGTTGCCTATCTGGATAATGTCGAAAACCCGGCGCTTGACGCTCTCTTTGTTCATGGGGACCCCTCCCTTGCCGTTACGGCCCCATTATATACGCTTTCCGCCCGATGTGCAAATCTTTTTGCAGGGGCGGCCGTCAGGCCGGGGGGATTGACGCCTCTTCTGCCTGCAAGCGGGTGAGATTAACACCTCATCAGTCTCCTTACGGGCAGCCAGCTTCCCCTCCAGGGGAAGCCTGAGGGCGAAGGGCAAAGCCCCCCTTGTGTAAAGGG
>JAFPTE010000209.1 GCA_017400415.1 Oscillospiraceae bacterium | reverse complement strand
TTCTCCAGGCACTCCCGGCCGTTCTCCGCAAAGATGACCTCATAGTCATCCTCCAGAATCACCTCCAGGACGTCACGGTTTATTTCAAAGTCGTCCACCACCAGCACGCGCTGGGGTCTCTGAATCTGCTTCTTGTTAATCATTGACCTGAACTCCTCTCCCTACCCGTGCTTTTCCAATGTGTTTTTTCAGAGTCGCATATAAGAGCTCCGCATCGGCGGGCTTTGTCAGGTGCTCATTCATCCCGGAATCCAGCGCGTTCTGAATGTCTGTGGCAAAGGCGTTTGCGGTCAGGGCTATGATGGGAACGGTTTTTGCGTCAGGTCTTTCCAGAGCACGGATCTGCCGGGCGGACTCCAGCCCGTCCATAACGGGCATGCGCAGGTCCATCAGGACTGCGTCGTAATACCCCGGGGGCGAGGCGGAGAACGCATCCAGCCCCACTCTGCCGTTTTCGGCGTGTTCTGTCTTCACGCCCTCCAGCTCCAGAAGGTCCTGAACTATCTCCGCATTCTCCGGCACGTCCTCAACTATGAGAACCCGGCAGCCCGCCAGGCCCGTCTCCTCCTCCGGCGCCGCAGGCGCATCGCAGCAGGTCTCGCTGACCGCCGTCATAGGCACGGTCACCGTGAAGACAGAGCCCTTCCCCTTCATGCTCTCCGCCCGGACGGTGCCGCCCATGAGCTCCACGGCGCTCTTTGCCCTGGCAAGGCTCAGTCCGCCGCCGCCGTACTTATCCGTAAAGCCGGCGTCCTCCTTGGAGAAGGTGTCAAAAATCCTGGGCAGAAATTCCTCCGAAATGCCCACGCCCGTATCGCTGACCGTAAAGCACAGGGTGCGGACATTGTCCTGCCGGCCGGTACACTCCACCTGCAGGCTCACGCTGCCCCCGGCATCCGTGTACTTGACGGCGTTATCCAGAATGCTGATGAGCACGCTTTTCAGCATAAGCTCATCGGCGGAGTACCTGCCCTGGGCCCCGGGCGGAATCCTCCCGCAGGTGTATTCAAGGCCCTTTTCCTCGCAGAGGGTCTGGATTATGGCGGAGACCTGGCCCAGGCTCTCCCCCAGGCAGAACTCATTGGACTTAAGGGTCATGGTGCCGTTTTCAATCCGGTTCATATCCAGCACGTTGTTTATAAGGCCCAGCAGGTGCTTGCCGCTCTCGTCTATTTTCTCAAGGCGCTGGCGGGTCTGCTCCTCCAGGCCGGGGTTTTTGAGCTCCAGCTCCGCAAGGCCCAGGATAACGTTCATGGGGGTGCGCATCTCGTGGCTCACGTTGGCCAAAAACTCCGTCTTGGCACGGTTGGACTCCTCCGCAGCCATGAGCTTGGCCTCCAGCTGCTCCCCGGACAGGATCCGCTGGGTCACGCCGCTCAGAAGCCAGTACATGACGAAGACGAAAATGCTTCCGCCGAAGAGTATGCCCGCCACCGTAAGACTGGGGCTGCCGAAAAAAGCTACCGCCAGATAGCCGACGAGAAACAGGACCAGCAGAACGATGGGCACATAGAGCACCGCATTCCTGCCGCCCCACATCTTCAGGCCCTTCACAAACCTGGCAAAGCGAATAAAGCCGTAAATGTTGAACACCATGAGCAGTGCGCCCAGATATATCATGGTGTCTGTTGCATAATTCAGCATCTGCAGCCCTCCTTATCCGGGTTATGTCTCAGTCTCTCGTAATGGCGCCCATGGCCTTCAGCTGCTGCTTGCGCTCATACATAAGGCCGTCGGCACGGGTAAACACGGAGTGGAAGGTGTTGTCCTCTCCCGGTTTGTAATCCGTCATGCCCAGGGAGGCCACTACCTTGCCGGTGCCCAGGTTAAGCTCTATCTGCCTGTTGATGGCCTCCAGGGTCTCATGGCGCTTTTCATAGTCCATCCCCTGGAGGATAATGGCAAATTCGTCGCCGCCGATGCGGAACACCGGGCTGTGCTTATAGTACTCGCACAGCAGCTGGCTGGCGGAGAGTATATATGTATCCCCGGCCTTGTGGCCCAGGGTGTCGTTTATGTGCTTGAGGCCGTTCACGTCGCACACCAGCACCGCAAAGGGTTCCACGGTGCCGTCATAGATTCTGGCGGCCATATCCCGCTCATATTCCACGTAGGCGTGCTTGCTTTTCACGCCGGTAAGGCCGTCCTTATAGGCCACGTCCCGGGCCACGTCCCGCTCCCGGGCGGTTTCCGCCTCGTACTTGCGAAGGGTGAAGTGGTTGATGAGCATAGCCACCAGGGCCAGGGCAAAGAGCCCGATCACCAGGATGGTGTTCAGGGAATTGGAGCGGTGCAGGGTTTCCAGCTGACGGGAGATGAACTCGCTCTCCCCCAAGGCCTGGAGCTCCGGCTCCGCCGTGCCGGCATAGTAGCTCCGGATGCTCTCCACCGCCTCCTGGGTAATCATCTCATCCCGGCGGCCGGACCAGATAAGGGCCATTAGCACCACCAGGGCCAGCAGGGCTATCCACACAATGACGGCCTTGCCGAAGCGCCGGGCGTGGTCCTTGGAAATAATATGGCGGAAGAAGAAAAAGCCCACGACGGACCACACGATGAACAGGATGTAGGTCTCCGCCTCCAGGGTGTCGTCCGAAAACAGGTTGGGGAACAGCAGGTAAATGCCGAACACCACCATGATGATTAGGCCGGCCATACCGGTGACCTGCTCCCGCCTGTCCCCTGCCGCCCTGGCCGCCTTGAAGGCGGCGGCGGAGACGAAGCCATAGATAATCGTGGCGCCGATGGTGGTCACGTCCACTGTCCAGCCTATGGCCGTCCTGCCCAGGAAGGGCACCGGCAGACTCAGAAGGGCCGTCAGAAGCATGGCGTTGGCGGGGATCTGCTTGGAATTGAGCCTGGAAAACCGGGCGGCCATGATTCCGTCCCGGCTGACGGCGTAGAAAAGCCGGCTCAGAGCCCGCAGGTTGCCGATAAGGCTGGTAACAATCAGGCTCAGAAGGGACGCCATAAGGATATAGACGCCGGCAGAGCCCATGTAGTGGTTGGCGGCGTAGAAGGCCGGCAGGCCGTCCATGCCCTTGAACTCATCCAGCCGGGAGATATAGTCCAGCCAACTGGTGCAGCCGGCCGGGTAGGCGGTGACGCTCAGAAGGGTGACAAAAATATACAGGGCCGTGGAGGTGATGACGGAGAAGACCAGAATCCTGAAGAGCTTTGACTGCCGGAAGCTGAACTCCTCCGAGGAGTGGGTTATGTTCTCAAAGCCGATGAAGGCCCAGGGCGAGATGAAGACTATGGTCAGCACCTGGATAACGGCGTTCCGGTCCGGCAGGATCAGTGGCTCCGCAGATACCTTTGCTCCCCCCATGCCGAAGGCCGACACCAGAAAGCAGAGGGTTATGCCCACGGTAAAGATGAACACCAGGATAACCATTACCTTAGCCGCCGCCTGCTTGGAACGGATGCAAAGGGCTGTCACCAGAGCTATGGCCGCCATGGTCAGCAGGGCCTCCCCCAGGTATACCTCATAGCCGAAGATGGTGTAGAGGTAGCCGAAACGGAAAACGTCACTGATAAAGTACCTGGCGAAGAGGGGCAGACTGGTGGCGTTGGCCCAGAACATGGATATGTAGGTCAGGCTCAGAAACCAGAACACCAGAAAGGCCCGGTCGTAACCGAAGACATTCTTGGTGTATGAGTAGATTCCGCCGGCGTCCGGGTAGCGGTTTGCCATATAGTGGAAGTTGCGGCTCAGAAGGAGCATGAGCCCCCCGCCTAAAAGAAGCCCCAGAACGGTTCCGAGAGGGCCCGCCTGGGAGAGATAGTTCGTGCTGGTTACCACCAGGGAGCCCCAGCCCACGCTGGTGCCCACAGAGATTGCCCACGCCGATGTGGGCGAGAGATAAGAGTTCAGTGCCTCGGTTTTGCCCGTATTGCCTTCTGCCATTGTCCTCGCCTGCCTTAACTGTCTGCGGCCGCAAATAGCTGCATTTTTACACATATATTATACCTTTTCCGTAACTCCTTGTCAACAGAAAGAGCGCCTTTAGCCTCATCTCCCTCCGTCCCCGGGAAAAGAAAGACGAAAAAATTTGAAAATACCTCTTGCAAAACGCAGACAAATGTGCTAATATAACTGGGCTGTCAAGAAAAGCAGCATTTCCGGGTGTGGCGAAGTTTGGTATCGCGCTTGAATGGGGTTCAAGAGGCCGCTGGTTCGAATCCAGTCACTCGGACCATGAAAGAAACCTCTTTTGTCTACCATGACAAGAGAGGTTTTTTCCTGCTTTTCGGGCAAAAATCAAGCAAATACGGGCAAATCAGAGGCATGATCGGGCTTCGGAGCGGCATCGCGGCTGTTCCGGAGCCCGATTTTTGCGTTTCCGGGGCAAAATGGCTGGTGTACAAATTAGGTTTCTTTACAGGAATAAAGGACAACGAAAAGGGTCAAGGGGGTGGGATTTGAACCTGCCCCCAGACAAAAATATTGAAAAAGCACCATCAAGTAAGGATTTGGTTACGCTCAATCCTTGATTTTTCCGGTTTTTTTCGCTATAATCATTCTGTGTATTTTTACCCTGACACCGAAAAATAAGTGCAAAATAGCAAACCAGTAAGGTGATGAAATGAAACTGATTTCCTACAATAAGCTCGTCCGAGACCGCATCCCGGAGATTATTGAAAGATCAGGAAAGACTTGCACCACAGAAATTCTCTCCCCCG
>JAFPTE010000208.1 GCA_017400415.1 Oscillospiraceae bacterium | reverse complement strand
TCCCCGATGAGCTTATCGGCCCGGTGACGGGCCTTGCAGGCCCGGCAGTCCAGCAGGGGGTCGGAGAAGCTGGAAACGTGGCCGGTGGTAATCCAGGTCTGGGGGTTCATGATGATGGCGGCGTCCAGAGCCACGTTGTAGCGGGACTCCTGCACGAACTTTTTAAGCCAGGCCTTCTTCACGTTATTCTTGAACTCGGCGCCCAGGGGGCCGTAGTCCCAGGAGTTGGCCAGGCCGCCGTAGATCTCGCTGCCCGGGTACACATAGCCCCTGCTCTTGCACAGGGCCACGATTTTGTCAAGGGTCTTTTCGCTGTTTTTCATTTGGTTATCTCCATTCTGACTGAAATCAGTTTATAGCGTTGCCGTCCTTGTCGAAGAGGGGCAGCTTTTCAAGGTAGATGATATCGTTCCGCTGGGCGGCGCCGGCCTCTGCCAGGATGGCCATGCGGCCCACGACGATGCCGCCGGCCTGGTTTACAAGGTGCTCCACGGCCTTGAGGGAGCCGCCGGTTGAGATAACGTCGTCCAGGATGAGGATGCGCTTGCCCCGCATCTTGGCGGCGTCGGCCCCGTCCATATAGAGCTTCTGGCGGCCCTGGGTGGTGATGGAAACGTCGTCCACCTCAAACACGCCGTTCATATAGAGCTTCCGGGCCTTGCGGACCACGAAATACTCGTTCCGGCCGGACTGCCGTGCCATCTCGTGGATAAGGGGGATGGCCTTGGCCTCCGGGCAGACCATATAGTCAAATTCCGGCGCCTTCTTAAGGAGCTCGGCGGCGCAGGCGCAGGTCAGCTCCACGTCTCCGAAGATAACGAAGGCGGCGATTTTCAGGTTTTCGTTCAGTGTGCACAGGGGCAGGTCCCGCTTAAGGCCGGCCACATGAAGCTCGTAGGTCATAGGGTCATCTCTCCCTTTATTATATTTTGCCGTAAAATTATACTCTTTTCCGCCGTCTTTGTCAACGAAAACGGCGGCAACCTATTGCTTTTTCCCGTGGCTTTGTGGTAAAATCCTAAGAAGAAAAAATGCGGAGGTATAAACACACCATGCAAAAGGAAAAATTCTACCTCTCCACCGCTATCGCATACGCATCCGGCAAGCCCCACATAGGCAACACCTATGAGATCGTCCTGGCGGACGCCATCTGCCGCTTCAAGCGCCTGGAGGGTTACGACGTCTATTTCCAGACCGGCACCGACGAGCACGGCATCAAGATTCAGGAGAAGGCCCAGGCCGCCGGCCTGACCCCCCAGGAGTTCGTGGACGGCACCGCCGCCGAGATCCGCCGCATCTGGGACCTGATGAACACCAGCTACGATAGGTTCGTCCGCACCACCGACAAGATGCACGAGCGGAAGGTTCAGGAGATTTTTGAAAAGTTCCTGAAGAGCGGCGATATATACAAGGGCAAGTATGAGGGCTGGTACTGCACCCCCTGCGAGGCCTTCTGGACCCAGAGCCAGCTGGTGGACGGCAAGTGCCCGGACTGCGGCCGGGAGGTCAAGTGGGCGGAGGAGGAGGCCTATTTCTTCCGTCTCTCCAGGTACGGCGACAGGATAATGAAGCACATCCAGGACCACCCGGAGTTCATACAGCCGGAGGCCCGGAAAAACGAGATGATAAACAACTTCCTGAAGCCCGGGCTTCAGGACCTGTGCGTCTCCCGCACCAGCTTTGACTGGGGCATCCCCGTGAAGAGCGACCCGAAGCACGTGGTCTACGTCTGGCTGGACGCCCTCTCCAACTACATCACCTTCCCGGGCTACGAGCCGGAGGGCGAGGGCTCCGATTTCTACAAAAAATACTGGCCGGCGGATATTCACCTTATCGGCAAGGATATCATCCGGTTCCACACCATATATTGGCCCGCCTTTCTGATGGCTCTGGGCGAGCCCCTGCCAAAGCAGGTCTTCGGCCACCCCTGGCTCATTATGTCCGACGGCAAGATGTCGAAGAGCAAGGGCAACGTGCTCTACGCCGACGACCTCTGCGAGCTTTACGGCGTGGACGCAGTGCGCTACTTCGTGCTCCACGAGATACCCTTCGCCTCCGACGGCGTCATCTCCCATGAGCTGCTTATCGAGCGCATCAATTCCGACCTGGCCAACATCCTGGGCAACCTTGTAAACCGCACCGTATCCATGGTGAACAAGTACCTGGGCGGCGTTCTGCCGGGACCGGGCCCCATCCAGGGCACGGACCGGGAGCTCCGGGACCTGGCTCTGGC
This sequence comes from Oscillospiraceae bacterium, assembly GCA_017400415.1. Lineage (GTDB taxonomy): Bacteria > Bacillota > Clostridia > Oscillospirales > Oscillospiraceae > RUG626. Next base: position 5,915 of record JAFPTE010000208.1, on the reverse strand, counting down.
CACCCCGGGCAGGGCGGCGGAGAAGATGGCCACCCTTCACGTGGCAGACGCCATGGACGAGATTTTCTCCCTGCTCCGCCGGGCCAACAAGTACGTGGACGAAACTCAGCCCTGGGTCCTGGGCCGGGACGAGGCCAACCGGGACAGGCTGGGCGCCGTTCTCTACAATCTCTGCGAGTCCGTCCGCATTGCCGCCGTGCTGCTGACCCCCTTCATGCCCGCTACCGGGGAGAAGATCTTCAGCCAGCTTAATCTGGAGCCCATGGGCTGGGAGAGCCTTTCTTCCTTCGGCGCCATCCCCGCCGGCCACAAAATCGGCCAGCCGGAGATCCTCTTCGCCCGTCTGGACCCGGCAAAGAAGCTCCTGGAGGTCAATGAGTATTACGAGGCCAAGAATCCCCCGAAAACTGACCCGGTGCTGCCGGACGTTACCATTGACGACTTTGCAAAGTGCGATATGCGGGTCTGCAAGGTCCTCTCCTGCGAGAACGTCAAAAAGAGCGACAAGCTTCTGAAATTCTCCCTGGACGACGGCTCCGGCAAGCCCCGGCAGATCCTCTCCGGCATAGCGAAGTTCTATAAGCCCGAGGAGCTGGTGGGCAAGACCGTTGTTGCCATTCTGAACCTGCCTGCCCGCAAGATGATGGGCCTGGAGAGTAACGGCATGCTCCTGTCCGCCGTCCGTGAGGAGGACGGCAAGGAGAAGCTCCACCTTCTCATGCTGGATGACGCCGTCCCCGCAGGCTACAGACTGTCATAATCATACCCAGGCCGCACGGTAAGTGCGGCCTTTTAGACTTTAGACAATTCGTGATTCAATCGTTTTTGTCGGAGCTTTGCCCCGGCAAAAACACCTTCAGGCGGTTGCGGAGCGCCGCCCTCGCGCCGACCAACGAGGCACAGCCGAGGCGATGGAGCGCGAGTAACTCAAATGAGAGCCCAGCGCAGCGGGTCTCATTTGAAGGCCGCACGGTAAGTGCGGCCTTTTCCGCAAGAAGGAGGGCTTCCCTTGAATATCGGCGCCATAATCTGCGAATATAACCCCTTCCACGAGGGGCACCGGCTCCACATTGACAGGACCCGGCAGGCCCTGGGGGAGGACTGCGCCATAGTCTGCCTTATGAGCGGCAGCTTCGTCCAGCGGGGGGAGCCCGCAATATACTCCAAGCACGGCCGGGCCGCCATGGCCCTGGAAAGCGGGGCGGACCTGGTGCTGGAGCTGCCGGCCCCCTGGTCCATGGCCTCCGCCGAGCGCTTTGCCGCCGGGGCGGTTTCCATCCTCAAATCCCTGGGCCTGCCCATGACCCTGTCCTTCGGCTCCGAGTGCGGGGACGTTGACCGGCTCCGGGCCGTGGCGGAGGCCCTGGACTCCCCTGCCGCAGCCGCCGCAGTATCCGCCCAGCTGGCCGCCGGGGTCAGCTACGCCGCCGCCCGGGAGAGCGCCCTGCGCCTTATTATGGGGGCGGAGGCGGACCTGCTCCGGGGCCCCAACAACATTTTAGCCGTTGAATACCTTAAAAGCATACGCCGCCTGGACGCAGGGGCAATTTCCGCCATGACCATACCCCGGCAGGGGGCCGGCCACGACGGGCCCGAGGAGGGGAACACGACCTCCGCCTCCCGGCTCCGGGAGCTTATAAAGGCCGGGCAGCCCGTCGCCGCCTTCGTGCCCGCCTCCGCCATAAGAATAATGGAGGAGGAGCGGGCCCGGGGCCTGGGGCCCATCTTCCCGGAGGGACTTGAGGCCGCCGCCCTGTACCGGCTGCGGACCATGACGGAGGAAGAATACGCCGCCCTGCCGGACGCCACGGAGGGCCTCTGGCGCAGGCTCATGGAGGCGGGCCGGTCCCAGAGCTCCCTGGACGCCGTTCTGGCGGCGGTGAAGACGAAGCGCTACGCCATGAGCCGCCTGCGGCGGATGGTAATGGCGGCCCTCATCGGCCTTACGGCAGCCGAGCAGCTCTCCCCGCCCCCCTACATCCGGGTGCTGGGAGCAAACGCCCGGGGCGTGGCCGTTCTGCGCAGGGCCGGAGACGTGACGGAAAAGCCCATAATCACAAAGCCCGCCGCCGTGCGGAAGCTGGAGCCCCAGGCCCGGGCGGTCTTCCTGCGGGAGGCCATGGCCACGGACATCCGGTCCCTGGCCGCCCAGCCTCCCCTGCCCGCCGGGCTGGACTGGACAACCTCTCCCGTAATTTCGCTGTGAAGCGGAACAAAATGGAAGAAAAAACCGTCATATAAGTGAAATATAACCTGGGAGGTTAAAACCGATGAAAAAGCTGATTTCCCTTTTGCTGGCGGGGGCCATGGCCCTGAGCCTTTTTGCCTGCGCCAAGGCGCCGGAGGAGGATAAGGAGAAAACGCCGGATCCTGCCCGGAACGTGCCCATCTCCGAGCTCACCGCCGGTATCACCGCTTCCTATAAGCCCCATACCGTCAAGGCGGACACCAAGCCCCTGAGCGACCTGGGCAAGGCCATGCTGGAGGCTGCGGAGGGCGAAAACCCGGTGGTCTCCCCTCTCTCCGCCTGGTTTGCCCTGGCTCTGGCCGCCAATGGCGCCGCCGGGGACACGGCGAAGGAGTTCGCCGCCCTGCTGGGCGGGGACGCCGACAGCATGAACGATACGGCCCTGGCCATTGCGGACGCCCTGGGCCGGTGCACCGGGGAGAATACGGTTTTCTCCGCCGCCAACTCCGCCTGGGTGGACGGGAACGCCGCCATTCTGGATGAGTACCTGGATAAGCTGGTGGCGGTGTACAACGCCCAGGCCTTTTCCGGCACCCTCAGCTCCCGGGAGGCCATGGAGCAGATGAACTCCTGGGTCAGCGGGAAGACCCGGGGCCTTATACCCACCCTCTTTGAGGAACCCCTGGACAAGGACACCATGCTGGTGCTCATAAACACCCTCTACATGAAGGCCAAGTGGCAGTCCACCTTCAAGAAGGAGTCCACCTACAACGATACTTTCAAGGCCGCCTCCGGCGAGCTGACCGTGCCCTTCATGCACAGGACTGCCAGCATGGAGTATCTGAGCGGCCAGGGCTACGAGGGCGTGGTGCTGCCCTACCGGTCCGACGGGGATAACTGCCTGGAATTCGTTGCTGTGAAGCCCACCGGCGGCACGGTCCGCCAGCTGCTGGCCTCCATGGACGCAGCGGAGCTGGCCTCCCTCCGGGGCGAGGGCAGAAGGGTTGCCCTCAGCATGCCCAAGTTCACCGCCGAGGAGAAGCTGGAGCTGAAGGACGTGCTCACGGACCTGGGCCTCAAAAAGGCCTTCACGCCCTTCGTGGCCGATTTCTCCAAGATGGGCACCTCCAAGGACGGAGACCCCCTGTACATCGGCCGGGTGCTCCAGAAGGTGAAGATAATCGTTGACGAGGAGGGCACCGAGGCCGCCGCAGCCACCGCAGTGGTCGTGCCCAACGCCACCGCCATGCCCCCCACGGAGATGATTTTCCTGCGCCTGGACGAGCCCTTTATCTACCTTGTGCGGGACGCCCAGACCGGCGCAGTCTCCTTTATGGGAATCGTGGACGCCCCCAAGGCGCCTTAACAAATAAAAAAGCAAGCGGGAGGAATCACCATGAAAAAGCTAACAGCGCTTATTCTGGCTGCGGCCATGGCCCTGAGCCTGTTTTCCTGCGCCGCACCCACACAGCAAGAAAACCCCCGGGAGGAACAGAAAGTGGAAGAAAACGTCACACCCCAGCCTCAGCCGGAGCCCCAGCCCGAACCTCAGCCCGAACCTCAGCCTCAGCCTCAGCCTGCGGCCACGCCCATTTCCGAGCTGACCGCCGGGCGCACCGCCTCCTTCAAGGCCCCGGAGGCCCAGGCGGCGGATATGGCCGCCCTGCAGAAGCTGGGCGCCGAGCTCCTTAAGAAGGCGGAGGGCGAAAACCCGGTCATCTCCCCCCTGTCCGCCTACTACGCCCTGGCTCTGACCATGAACGGCGCCGACGGGGAGACCGCAAAGGAGTTTGCGGCCCTTCTGGGGGGCGATGCGGACGCAGTGAACGCCCTTTCCCTTAAAATTGCCGACGCTCTCGGAAAGGACCAGGGCCCGGAGACGGTTTTCACCGCCGCCAACTCCGTCTGGATCGACGGGGGCGCCAGCATAAAGGATGAGTACCTGGACAAGCTCATCGCCGTTTACAACGCCCAGGTCTTCTCCGGCACCCTCAGCTCCGAGGAGGCCATGAACGAGATAAACGCCTGGGTGAAGGAGCACACCCGGGGCCTCATCCCCACCCTGTTCAATGAGCCCCTGGACCCCTCCAACCTTCTGGTGCTCATAAACACCCTGTACATGAAGGCCAAGTGGCAGTCCACCTTTGACCTCCAGTCCACCCGGGAGGGCACCTTCAAGACCGAAAGCGGGGAAATCACCGTGCCCTTCATGCACGACTCCGGGCATTTTGAGTACCTTAAGGGCGAGGGCTACGAGGGCATAGTCATGCCCTACCGGTCCAAGAGCCGGGAAAGCCGCCTGGAGTACGTGGCCATAAAGCCCACCTCCGGCACCGCCCGTGAGCTTCTGGCGAAACTGGACCCGGCAGACCTCTGCACCCTGAAGGGCACTACGGACAACGAGATAATCCTCAGCTTCCCCAAGTACAACGTGGATTACAGCTTCTCCCTCTCCAATACCCTGAAGGATATGGGCCTTGCAAAGGCCTTCTCCCCCAGTGAGGCCGACTTTACCAAAATGGGCAGCACCAAGGGCGGGGACAAGCTCTTCATCGGCGGCGTTATCCAGAAGGTCAAGATGATCGTTGACGAGGAGGGCACCGAGGCCGCCGCAGTCACCGCCGTCATGATGGCCGGGGCCGCCTTCAACCCCAACCCCCCAATCCTTCTGAACTTTGACGAGCCCTTCATCTACCTTATCCGGGACAACACCACGAACGCCCCGGTGTTCATGGGCATAATGGATAGGCCCCAGGGCTCCGCCGCCGACGAGGCCGGCTCCGACAGCTTCCTGCCCAGCCAGGCGGAGAAGATGAGCGATCTGGGCGCCGACATGCTTGCCGCCGCACCGGAAAAGAACCCGGTCATCTCCCCCCTCAGCCTGTACCTGGCCCTGGGCATGACCATGAACGGCGCCAGGGGCGCCACTCTGGAGGCCTTTGAAAAGGTCCTGGGGGCCAGTGTTGACGACGTGAACGACATGGCAAAGCTCTTTGACAAGGTGGCCCTCTCCGCCACGGAGAACAAGTCCGTCTACCTGGGCACCGCCAACTCCGTCTGGGTAGACGAGGCCATGACCCTGAAGGACAGCTACTCAAAGCTCCTCAGCGACGTCTACCGGGCAGAAGCCCGCAGCGCAAAGCTGGCCACGGAGGAGACCCGGCAGGCCGTAAACAAGTGGGTGGAGGATAAGTCCAACGGCCTTATCAAAAACTTCCTGCCCCAGCCCTACTCCGCCAGCGTGCGGCTGGCCCTTCTGAACGCCCTCTACCTGAAGGCCCGGTGGCAGAAGTCCTTCAAGGCAGACCAGACCTACAAGCAGCCCTTCATAACAGCCGACGGCAAGGTGGATGTGCCCTTCATGCACTACACCGGCGCCGGGAAGCTCATCAAGGGCGGTGACATGACCGGCGTTGTGCTGCCCTACCAGGACGGCAAGCTGGCCTTCGCCGCCTTCAAGCCCACCAGCGGCACCGCACGCCAGCTTCTGGAAAAGCACGGGCTCTATGAGCTGGCGGTCCGGGCGTCCAACGCCAGCGACGTGACGGTCATGCTCTCCATGCCCAAGTTCACCAAGGAGTACACCTACGAGATGACCGGCACTCTGGCCGGGCTGGGTCTGGCACCGGCCATGGGCGCCGGCGCAGACTTTACCGAAATGGGCACCACAAAGTACGGCGACGGCCTTGTCATCGACGAGGTGCTCCAGAAGGTGAAGATAATCGTT
>JAFPTE010000207.1 GCA_017400415.1 Oscillospiraceae bacterium | reverse complement strand
GTCTCACGCTTGGCGTCGCCGCCGCACCGGGGGCACTTGCAGTTGACCCAGTCGGTCATCTTGGCGATGGGGCTCTCGCCGTCGTCCGTGAGCTCATAGCTCTCCACCTCCGGCAGAAGCAGGGGCAGCTCGCTCTCGGGAACGGGCACATAGCCGCATCTGGGGCAGCTGACAATGGGAATGGGCTCGCCCCAATAGCGCTGGCGGGAGAAGACCCAGTCACGAAGCTTATAATTGACCTTGCCCTGGCCTATGCCCTTCTCCTCCAGCCACTTTATCATGGCGGGGATGGCGGCCTTTACGGAGAGCCCGTTCAGGAAATCGGAATTGACCAGGATAGCGTCCTCATCCTTGGAGGTAAAGGCGGCCTCATTCACATCGCCGCCGGAGACCACCTCGATTATCTCGCAGCCGAACTTCCTGGCAAAGGCCCAGTCCCTGTCGTCGTGGGCGGGAACTGCCATGATGGCACCGGTGCCGTAGGTGGCAAGCACATAGTCGGACACAAAGATGGGGATCTCCCGTCCGTTCACCGGGTTGACGGCCATGACGCCCTGAAGCTTCACGCCCGTCTTATCCTTCTGGAGCTCCGTGCGCTCAAAATCGGACTTTCTGGCGGCGGCCTGCTGATATTCGGTGACCTCATCCATATTTGTGAGCTTGTCCGCCCACTTTTTGAGAATGGCGTGCTCCGGGCTTATGACCATATAGGTGGCGCCGAAGAGAGTATCGGGGCGGGTTGTGAAGACGGTGAGGCTGTCCCCCAGGGTGGTGGAGAAATTCACCTCAGCGCCGGTGGAGCGGCCGATCCAGTTTATCTGCTGGGTCTTGACCCTGTCGATAAAGTCAAGGCCCTCCAGGCCGTCAATGAGCTTCTGGGCGTACTCGGTGATTTTCAGCATCCACTGGCTCTTTTCCTTCCGGACAACGGGGCTGCCGCAGCGCTCGCAGACGCCCTCAACAACCTCTTCGTTGGCCAGCACGCACTTGCAGCCGGTGCACCAGTTCACGGGCATGGTGGTCTTGTAGGCCAGGCCCTTCTTGAACATCTGGAGGAAAATCCATTGGGTCCATTTATAGTAGCCCGGGTCGGTGGTGTCGATTACCCTGTCCCAGTCAAAGCTGTAGCCCAGCATATGGAGCTGACGGGTGAAGTTTTCTATGTTTTTCCTGGTGACCACGGCAGGATGCACGTGGTTCTTTATGGCGAAGTTCTCCGTAGGCAGGCCGAAGGCGTCATAACCCATGGGGAAAAGCACATTGTAGCCCTGCATGCGCTTTTTGCGGGCAATAACGTCCATTGCTGTATAGGGTCTGGGATGGCCCACGTGGAGGCCGGCTCCGGAGGGATAAGGGAACTCGATAAGTACATAATACTTTGGCTTGGGGGAGCCGGTCTCAGCCCTGAAGAGCTTCTCCTCCTCCCACTTTTTCTGCCATTTTTTCTCGATTTCAGCAAACTCGTATTTCATTGTGTCCTCCTGGAAGGTTAGTTTTCTTACTCGGCGCTTAAGAGAGCGGAGATATCCTTCTCCCCTGCATCCTGCCAAAGGTGCTCAAGGTTATAGAACTTTCTGGCCTCATCGGTGAAGATGTGGACAACAACGCAGCCGAAGTCCACAAGGATCCAGCCGCCTGCACGGTAGCCCTCGGTGCGGAGAGGCGCCTCGCCGCGGTCCTTCATGACCTTCTCCACCTCGTCCGCAAGGGACTTGATGTGGGTGGTGGAGGTAGCGGTGCAGATAACGAAGAAATCTGCCAGGACCGTGAGCTCCCGGGTCTTAAGGACCTTGATATCACGGCCCTTCTTATCGTCCAGAGCCTTAACGATGATCTCTGCTATCTCGTTGGGTGTCATCATTTTCAATCTCTCCTTTATGTTTTGCTGCCCCAGCCCGCTCCCGCCTTGATCTTGCCGGAGGTGGCGTACAGGGTACCGTTTTTGTCTCTTGTCAGTATATCAAGGTCCTTTTCACTGATTTCATTATCTGTGGGATTCAGCTCCGAATTAATAAGCTTCAGCCAATCGCCGACCTTTATCGTAACGTAGCTTATTGCCCTGCCGTTCACATATACATAGTCGTCATAGTTCCCCGGCATTGTGGCGAAGGTGACGTCTTCTGCGTTCAGCTTAAGAAGCTCCCCGGCAAACCAAAGGATGTTGCCGTAATCCAGGTCGGTTTTTACGTCGTTTATAACAATATCAGCCAGCGTGGTTATGGGGATATTGGCGGCGTTTTTCAGTATCTGCCCGAAGGCCGCCTTCAGAAAGGCCTGCTGAGTGGCAATGCGTCCGATATCGCCGGTCTTATAGCCCTTTCTGAACCGGACCACCTCCAGGGACTGCTGCCCGGAGAGGGTCTGCACGCCCTTTTTAAAATGGATGGAGAGGTTCTGGGCGGGGTCATCATAGTTCATATCCACCGGCACGTCGAAGGTAACCCCGCCGATGCCGTCAATGAGCTTTACAAAGGCCTTCATATCCACAATCACATAGAAGTCCACCTCATAGCCCAGCAGGTCCTTAAGTCCGCTTTTCAGCCCGTCAGCTCCGCCGTGGGAGTACAGGGTGTTGACCTTTTTTGTGGACCAGGTGACGTTCACCAGCGTATCCCGGGGAATGCTGACCATATGGAGCTTATGGGCTCCGGAATCGAAGGTGCCCGTAAGGATGGTGTCGGAGTTCCCGTTGCCGTCGTCCATGCCAAGAAGGACGAAGGTGTACTTCTCCCCCGCTTTCTCCTCGGTCTCCTGCCTGTTTCCCGGCACAACGATGGGATCCGGCTCATCTCCCTTATGCTCGGAATTAATGGGCTGCACGTCTGTCTTCGGGGGCCGGACAACATCCGGCGGCTTTACGGCGGCCTTTGTGCAGGCATAGGCTCCCACAGAGAGCGCTGCAGCGATGCAGAGGAGCATCACCAGGGTCCTTATGAGGACGCCGCCGCTGTTTTTTCCGGCATGGGCGCCTTTTTTTCTCTTTGAATCCCTCATTTTATCTCCTTGCGAGAAGAAACTCCAACGCCTGGCGGGTGTTTCTGTGGGGGGCTACACCCTTTTCCTCAAGATGTTTAAGGGTCCTGGAGAATGCCAGGATAAGGGCGCCGTCCAGGTCCCTTTCCGCCTCCCGGCGGACTGCTTCAAGGCCCTCAAAGTGCCGTGAGGGCTCAATGAAATCCGCCAGACAGACTATCTTTTCCGTGAGGCTCATGTTGGCTTTGCCGGTAGTATGCCATTTTATGGCCTCAATAACCTCATCCGATGCACCGAATTCGTATTTGGCCACTGCGGCGCCGGACTTGGAGTGGAGAAGCTCCGGGCTCTCCCGCTCCATTTCGTCTGTTTCCACGCCGTATTTTCTGCAAATCTCCAGCTGCTCTGAAAGGCTCAGCCTTTTTGTGCAGTCGTGGAGCATGGCTGCCACCCGGCAGGTCTCCTCATCGGCGCCGTATTTTTTTGCAAGATGTGCGGCAGTTTCCTCAACCCCACGGACGTGTTCAATGCGGCTCGGCTTCAGCATCGCCCAGGCTCGCTGTCTCAGAGCATCCAGTTCCTTATCTGTCACTTAAAGCTTTATCCTCTTCTCAAAGGGTATTTCCTTGTTTTCCTTATAAAGCACGAACCTGGACCCGATGGCCTGAACGGGCTCCGCTCCGGTCTCCTCCGCCAGGGCCTGAACGGCCTCCCGGGAGGACATAAGGGCGGTTTCCAGCACCTTGCCCTTAATAAGCTCATGGGCCTTAAGGCAGTTTTCCGCCTCACGGATAACTGTATCCGTAATACCGTTTTTTCCTATCATAACGACGGGCTCCAGGCTGTTGGCCAGTCCCTTCAGCTTCGCCCTCTGTGCGCTTGTCAGCATATTCCAGTCTCCTTAAGCTTTCCTGCAAATTCACGGAACGCCCTTCCCCGGTGGCTCAGAGAATTCTTTTCATCCTCCGAAAGCTCTGCCATGGTCTTTCCGAGGTGTTCCAGATAAAACATGGGGTCATATCCGAAGCCGCCCTCGCCCTTAAGCTCCTTTGCCACTGTGCCCTCAACCTTTCCCAGGGCGGTTATCTCCCGCCCGTCCGGGAAGACGCAGACCACGGCGCAGACGAAGCGGCAGCCTCTTACGCCCTTTTCATCGGCGATTTTTATTATTTCACGGCAGGTCTCGGCATAGGTCCTGTCTCCCACATAACGGGAGGAGTAGATACCGGGGCCTCCGTCCAGGGCGTCAATCTCAATGCCGGAGTCGTCGGCAACGCAGGGCAGGCCCGTGGCCGCCAGAGCGGCTTTGGCCTTGATGCGGGCGTTCTCCGTAAAGGTGGCGCCGTTCTCCTCCGCCTCGAAGTGACAGCCCGCCTCGCTCTGGGAAATGACGGAAATGCCGGTGCCGTCCAGAATCTCCCGAATCTCCCGGAGCTTGTCTTTGTTATTGGATGCAATGACCAGGGTCATGACAGAAGCGCCTCCACAAACTCCCCGGCGTTGAAGGGAATAAGGTCGTCCACCTGTTCGCCGACGCCTACGTATTTTACGGGAACGCCGAGCCTGTCCGCAATGGCAAAGACGATGCCGCCCTTGGCGGTGCCGTCCAGCTTCGTCAGCACGATGCCTGTGAGGCCGCAGAATTTCCTGAACTCCTCCGCCTGGCTCAGGCCGTTCTGGCCGGTGGTGGCGTCAAGGACCAGAAGGGTCTCTCTGTCGGCGTCGGGCAGCTCACGGTCGATGACACGGCTTATCTTGCCCAGCTCGTTCATGAGGTTGGACTTGTTGTGGAGTCTTCCGGCCGTATCCACGATAATCACTTCGCTGCCTCTCGCCTTGGCGGCGTTTATGGCGTCGAAAACCACGGCGGCAGGATCGGACCCCTCCTCATGGCGGACTATATCGGCGCCGGAGCGCTCCGCCCAGACAGTCAGCTGCTCTGCGGCTGCCGCGCGGAAGGTGTCGCCGGCGGCCAGCATGACCTTTTTGCCGCTGCGGACAAGATTTGCCGCCAGCTTGCCGATGGTGGTGGTCTTGCCCACGCCGTTTACGCCCACCACAAGAATCACGCTGGGAACGGTGGTGAGCTTAAGCTCCTCTCCCTCCGGCAGCATGCCGGTCATGACCTCCTGCATGCCCTTCCGGACCTCTTCGGCTCCTCTGTAGCCCTTCTTGTCAACCAGATAGCGGAGCTTCTCCACGGCCTTGACGGCCGTATCGCTGCCCACGTCGCTCATGATAAGGGTCTCCTCCAGATCGTCAAAGAACTCCTCGTTCTCCCCGGTGAAGGAGGCGATGGTGCTGTTTATGGCGGCGGTCATGCTCTGCTTTGTCTTGGCAAGGCCGGCCTTTATTTTGTCAAAAAATCCCATGATTAATCCTTCCGAATAGTTTTTTCTGCTTCGTCAATGTCCATTTTCAGCACCTTGGAAACGCCCTGCTCCTGCATTGTCACGCCGAAGAGCACGTCTGCCTCCTCCATGGTGCCTCGTCTGTGGGTAATCACCAAAAACTGGGTCTTGTCGCACAGGCGGCGCATATAGCTTGCAGTCCTCGCAACATTAGCCTCATCCAGTGCGGCCTCTATCTCATCCATGATGACAAAGGGCGTAGGCCGGATTTTCAGAATCGAATAATACAGTGCGATAGCCACAAAGGCCTTCTCGCCGCCGGACAGGAGGGTGATTGTCTTAAGGCTCTTTCCCGGGGGCTGTACCTTTATCTCGATGCCGCACTCCAGGATATTATCCTCATCCTCCAATTCAATAGACGCTTTTCCGCCGCCAAAAAGTTCCAGGAAGGTCTCCTTAAAGCTCTCATTTATTTTGTAGAACTCTTCCTTGAATATGTCCTTCATCTGGCTCGTAATGTCATCGATAATGCCCAGAAGCTCCGTGCGGCTCTTTTCGATGTCGTTGCGCTGGTCGGTGAGATAGGTATATCTGGTATTGACCCGCTCGAACTCCTCAATGGCCCCCAGGTTGGGGGTCCCCAGGGCGGACATGGCCCGCCGCAGCTCTCCGGTGCGCTTTTTTGCCGCCGGATAGCTGGCAAGCTCCGTCTGCTCATGTCTGGCCGTGGTGCGGGTGAGCTCATAGCTGTCCCAGAGCTTATCTACAATCTGCTTTTCTTCCATCTGGGCGGCCTGGAGCTTCTGCTCCACCCTGGAGCCCTCCCGCTCCAGATCAAGAAGCCTTCGGTTCATATCCTGGGCTGCTTTATCCGTCCGTGTACGCTCGGCCTCAATGGCCATCTTTTCCTCCGAGATGGAGGAAACCTTGTTTTTCAGTCTGTCGATGCCTGCCCGGATAAGCTCTCCCTCCGCCCTGTTCTTCTCCAGGTCTGCGGAAAGCTCCTTCGCCTGCAGCTTAAGGGCCTGGGCGGCCTCCTGGCGCTGAGACCTGTCACCTGCAAGTCCCCGGCGGACATCATCAAGCTCCCGGACGGCGCCCTCATGGGTGACACGCTCCGCCTCAAAGGACGCCAGCCTGGCTCTCTCCTCGGCCTCGCTGTCCATGAGCTCCCGGCGCTCCTTGCTGAGCTCCTCACGGCCACCGCTGGCCTTCTCGCTCTCAGCCTCCAGCTCCTTCTCCCGGCTCTCAAGGCCCTCTATGGTCCGGCGGGTCTCATGGGCCTGTCTCCGAAGCTGCTCTGCACGGCTTCCGGAATTGGCCTTTTCATCACGCAGTGACTGCAGATGCTCGCCGAGGGAACTGAGCAGAAGGTCATAATGCTCCATATCGCTGCGGAGCTTCACAAGGCTGTCCTCTGCCTCACGCTTGTCGCCCTCCGCCACCTTAAGCTCATACTCTGCGGCGGAAAGCTCACGCTTTTCCGTTTCAAGGCGGCGCTGGATCTCCTCCAGCTCCTCCCCGAGCTTTTTCTCCCGCTGGCTCAGAGCCGTCAGCTCATTTGCCCGGGAAAGTATGCCCGTGTTTTTGGAGGTACTGCCGCCCGTCATGGAGCCGCCGGCGTTTATTACCTGGCCGTCCAGGGTGACGATGCGGAAGCGGTGATTGAACTGCCTTGCAATTCTGAGAGCGCAGTCCATATCGGAAACGATAACGGTCCTGCCCAGGAGGTTAAGATATATATTCTGATACTGCCTGTCAAAGCTCACAAGGTCTGCAGCGATGCCCTCAAAGCCCTCCTGCCCCTCAAGGCCCCGCTCCTGCAGTCTGCTGCCGGTGATGACGTTCATGGGAAGCAGGGTGACTCTGCCGGCATCGAGCCTTTTCAGAAGATTGATGGCGGCCTTGCCGTCGCCGTCGGTGCCCACGATAATATGCTGCATGGCGGCGCCCATGGCGGTCTCAATTGCCAGGGCATAGCGGTTTTCCGCCTTTATGAGCTCACCGGCTGGGCCGTGGATGCCCCGGAGAGTGCCCCGTGAGGACTCACGCATGACGGTTTTAACAGCCTTGGAATAGCCCTCATACTCCTTTTCCATATCGGAAAGGAGCTGAATACGGCTTTTAAGTGCGTTGTAATCCATTCTCAGGGAGATGGCCTTCTCCCCGGTGGCCTCGGATTTCTTTCTGCGGCCGTCCACACGGAGCAGATAGCCGGATACGATATTGGAGGCGCTCTGGAGCTTTTCCTCCGCTTCCTGTATCTCCCTGCGGTTCTTCTCGGCCTGCTCCTTTGTCTGGGCGAGCCTGTCCGCCTCGGAATTAATCTCGGAAATAAGGGAGCTGTCCCTGTCGTCTACCTCCTGCATGGAGGCTGCAATTCCGGTCAGTGCGCTTCTGGCAGCTCCCAATTCGGTGCGGACAGAAGAAAGGGCGGAATCCAGCTCCACAAGCTGCCGCTGGGCAGCGGTCTCGCTCTCGGAAAGCCTGGCGGAGCGGAGGCGCAGCTCCTCAATGCGTTCCCTTGCGGCCTTGCTCTCCAGGTCGATTTCGCCCATGCGGCGGGTGTGGTCATCTATCTGGCTCTGAAGGCTGGCACTCTGGTCGTCCTGGCGCATGAGCTCCCGGTCAATGCGCTCTTCGTTCTCCTTATTATGCTCAATCTGGGTCCGGAGAACCGCAGCCCGGGATTCGCAGTCCGCAAGCCTTGCCTCCTCCTGGGACTGCCGGCCGCGGACTCTCTCCGCCTCCAGCTCCTTTTCGTGCATTTTCTCTGTAAGCCTTTCAGCCGCCAGATATACGTTATCCAGGTCTGCCCGGGCCTTCTCAATTGCCCCCTGGGATGAGAGAGCATCCTCATTGAGCTTTTTGTTTCTCTCCGCCAGGTCGTCAAGGTCACGCAGCCAGAGATTTATTTCCAGGCCCCGGAGCTCATCCCGCAGAAGAAGGTAGCGCTTGGCAGTTTCTGACTGCTTTCTCAGGGGCTCCACCTGGAGCTCGAGCTCGGAAATCTTGTCATTTACTCTTATCAGGTCATCCTCGGCGTGCTGGAGCCTTCTCTCGCTCTCCTCCTTCCGGTGACGGAAGCGGGAGATGCCGGCTGCCTCCTCAAATATCTCACGTCTGTCCGTGCTTTTGGCGGAGAGGATGGAGTCCACCTTTCCCTGGCCGATGATGCTGTAGCCGTCCCGGCCAAGACCGGTATCCATGAAAAGCTCATTAATATCCCTGAGGCGGACCTGCTTTTTGTTGATATAATACTCCGAATCGCCGGAGCGGTAATAGCGGCGGGTGACCTCCACCTCGTCAGTCTCGGAGTCCAGCCTCCCGTCGGAGTTGTCCAGGACCAGGGTAACTTCCGCAAAGCCTACCTGCCCTCTCTTTTCCGTGCCTCCGAAGATCACGTCCTCCATCTTTCCGCCCCGGAGGGCCTTGGTGGACTGTTCTCCCATAACCCACTGAAGGGCGTCTGCGATATTAGATTTACCGGAGCCGTTGGGACCCACGATAGCCGTCACTGGCTTTTCAAAGGTCAGGGTGGTTTTCTCCGGGAAGCTTTTAAACCCGTAGAGGTTCAGTGCTTTCAGGTACAAGGGATTACCTCCGTGTTTTGTGGAAAACCCATTTTCCCACATTTATCCAATTTAGGACAGTATAATATTTTTCTCCGCTTTTTTCAATCTTTATTTTCCGAAAGGCCAAAAAAATCTCGGGCGCCCTTCCGGAGGCCCGAGAAAAAAGAGTTTTTACCGTCTTGCGATGCACTCGCATTCGCAGAGAGCGCCCTTCGGCAGAGCGCCTACCTCCACGCAGCTGCGTGCGGGATAGGGCTCCACAAAGTATTCCCCGTAAACTGCGTTCAGTGCGGCAAAGTCCTTGATGTCCTGAAGGAACACGGTGGTCTTCACAACATTTTCAAAGCCGAGCCCGGCCTTTTCAAGGACGGCGGCGATGTTCCGGAACATTCTGTGGGCCTGGACGGTGATGTCGCCTTCTGCGATAAGGCCGGTTTCCGGCACCAGGGGTATCTGGCCGGAGAGGTAAACGGTATCGCCGCAGTCAACAGCCTGGGAGTAAGGACCTACGGCGGCGGGAGCTTTATTGGTTGCAATGACTTTCATAGGGCACCTCTTTTAAAGTTTTTCCTGATTATACTCCTATTCTTTGCCCTTGTAAAGTGCCAAAGGGCACAATACTTTTCACGCCTGTTTTTTTATTTTTTACATATAATACTCATTGCTAAAATCGCAGTTTTGTGGTATCATTAATATGAATTTGTATAAGCCAATTCCGCAAACGAGGTGTATATATTGCGTGCAAGCCAAAAAAGAGCTCTGAAGAAGGCTGCAAAGGCCGGCATTTCCGGTATCGGCGGCATTCTCGGGCTCATTCTGAAGGTCATAGGAACCCTCCTGCTGGTCTTTGTAACCACAGGGGTCATATTCGCCGTGATCTTCGTCACATATATAAGAACAAACATAATGGGCTCCGAGAGTCTCCAGGTGGTCAACGCCAGTGACCTGCGTCTGAATCTGAACAGCACCATCTACTATAAAGACAACGTCACCGGCGAGTATAAGGAGCTCCTTACCCTGGAGAACGAGGAGAACCGTGAGTGGGTCCCCTACTCCGAAATCCCTCTCGACCTGGAGCGTGCCGTCGTCGCCATTGAGGACCAGCGCTTCTACCGTCACCACGGCGTTGACTGGTACCGTACCGTAGGCGCCTTCGTCAACATGTTCGTGGGCATGAGGAACACCTTCGGCGGCTCCACCCTGACCCAGCAGCTTATCAAGAACACCACCCAGAGGGATGAGGTAACCGTTCAGCGCAAGCTCACGGAGATTTTTGCCGCCCTGGAATATGAAAAGAACAACTCCAAGGAAGACATCATCGAGATGTACCTGAACGTGGTCTACTTCGGCCACCACCAGTACGGCATCGGCGCTGCCTCAGAATTCTATTTCGGCAAGGATGTTTCCAAGCTCACCCTGGCGGAGATGTGCTCCATAGTGGGTATTACCAATAACCCCTCCATCTTCAGCCCCTATGTAAGCCTGGAGCGGAATAAGGACCGGCAGGAAACCATTCTCAAGAAGATGCTGGAGCTGGGCTATATCGACGAAGCCAAGTATCTTGAGGCCAAGAGTCAGGAGCTGCACTTCATGCCCTGGCGTGAGTCCACCTCCTCCGGCGTCACGGTTTATTCCTATTATGTGGACACCCTTATCGGAGACGTCCGCAGCTACCTTATGGACGCCATGGGCCTCACCTCCAAGCTGGCCTCCCGTTACCTCTATTACGGCGGCCTGAAGATTTACGCCTGCATCGATATGGACATCCAGGCCAAGGTAGACGCCATCTATCAGGATATCGAGCATCTTCCCAAGACCACCGGGTCCCAGCAGCAGCTGCAGTCCGCCTGCATCATCGAGAACCCCTATAACGGCGATATTGTGGCCCTCTGCGGCGGCGTCGGCACCGAAAAATCCGCCTTCGGTCTGAACAGAGCCAGCGGAAACCTTGCCCGGCGTCCCACCGGCTCAGCAATCAAGCCTCTGTCGGTTTACGGCCCTGCCATGGAAAAGGGTCTTCTCACCCTGGAGACCACCTACGATGACCAGAGCGACATTGTCCTTAAGGGTACCGCCTGGTATCCCCGGAACGCCGACCGTGCATATCACGACGTGGTAACGGTCCGTTACGCCATTGAGCAGTCTCTCAACACCATTGCCGCCCAGGTCCTTGACCAGCTCACGCCGGAGTATTCCTACAGCTTCCTCACCAATACTCTGGGCTTCACAAGTCTGGAGCCTGAGGATGCGGTCTACCCCGCCCTGGCTCTGGGCCAGTTCAGCATAGGCATCACCCCCAGAGAGATGTGCTCCGGCTTCACCATGTTCGCCAACAACGGCGTATACACCAAGGGCCGCACCTTCTCCAAAATCTGCGATTCCGACGATAATGTGCTGTATAACAATTATCCGGACAGCAAGACCGTGCTGAGCGACACCACCGCCTACTGGATGACCGAGGCCATGAAGGACGTTCTGACCTACGGCTCCGGCCGCACCGCCAAGCTTGACAGCATGACCTGCGCCGGAAAGACCGGCTCCACCACCTCCAATAACGACCGGTGGCTGGTTGGCTATACCCCCTACTACGTCTGCGCCGTCTGGACCGGATACGACAGGCCGGAGACCATCAGCGGCGCCTCAACAAGCCCTGCCAACACCATGTGGAAGCGGGTCATGGAGGCAGTGCACGAGGGCCTGCCTGACAAGGAATTCCTGCCGCCCTCCAACACCTATCAGTTCCCCGTTATAGGCATAGGCAGCGCCATCAGCTATTACGGCCGGGGCGTGGCTTATCTGCCCGACGGCTCCAAGGAGATTCTCTACGAAAACCTGCTGGGCGCCAAGGCCTCCGGCCGCACCGTCACAGTGAAGGCCCTGAGCGTTGAGGGCTACACGCTGCTCAGCGAGAACAGGATATCCCTCACCCTGGACAGATACACCGGCGATAACGTGGCCGAGTTCATCTACGTCTCCAACGTGGCCCCGGTGTATCCCACTGAGCCCGACCCCGAACCGGAGCCCCAGCCCGAGCCCCAGCCCGAGCCCCAGCCCGAGCCCCAGCCTGAGCCCCAGCCTGAACCACAGCCTCAGCCCCAACCCGAACCCCAGCCGCAGCCTCAGCCGGAGCCTCAGCCCGACCCCGATCCCACGCCGAATCCGGATGATGACATTATCATTCTCCCGTGGTAATCTCTCCCCCGTATTGATTGAGCAAGGCTCATTAAAATAAACAGAAAGAGATGATAAAAATGGATGCAAAAAAGCATGAACCCAAAGTCCAGGAAAACGAGAAGCCTACTCTTGAACCTGCCGCCGAAACCAAGCCCGCACCCAAACAGGCTGCGCCCACCGGAGCTGCAGCAAAGAACGCTTCACGCGTGAAGAAGATTCTGTTTATCGGAATCGCTCTTATCCTGTTCCTGTTTCTGACTAACCCTGCCATGCTCCCCTTCCTGCCCCAGGAGATGAAGGACAACATCCGCAACGTGTGGTCCGGACTGTTCGGCGGAAACGTTGAGCAGATTTCCAGCACCATCACCCTCAACTGGGTCACCATTTTCCAGGTAATCGCCATCATCCTTATGATGACCCTTCTCTGGAACATCATCAAGCTCATCACCGACCATCTCCATCCCAAATCCGGCAAGGGCAAGAGCATCCTGTCCATGATAGACAGCTTCTCTATCTACGCCATCGTCATCATCACCATCATCTGGTGCCTGGGCGCCATCGGCATCAATCTCAGCACCATCTTTGCCAGCATCGGAATCGTCGCTCTGATTATAGGCTTTGCGGCGGAGAGTCTCATCGAGGACGTTATCACCGGCCTTTTCCTGGTATTTGAGGACGAGTTCAACGTAGGCGACGTTATCGAGTATAACGGCTTCCGGGGCACCGTCACCAATATCGGCGTCCGTGTCACCTGCATCCAGGATGCCGGCGGCAACATCAAAATCGTGAACAACTCCGATATCCGCAACATTCTGAACCGCTCCAAGGCCCATTCCGTTGCCATCTGCGACGCTCCCATCTCCTATGACGCCAATCTTGAAGAGGCCGAGAAGGTCCTTGACGGTATCCTTGCGGAGCTTCCCGGGAAGTACCCCGATGTGTTTGACGTGAAGCCCTCCTACCTGGGTGTTCAGTCCCTGGACGCCAGCTCCGTCAATCTCCGCGTCTCCGCCCCCGTCACCGAGGCCAACGTTTTCAAAGCCGCCAGACTAATGAACCGTGAAATCAAGATCGGTCTTGACAAGGCACACATTGAGATTCCCTTCCAGCAGGTGGTCGTCCACCAGGCCAAGTAACAAAGGCGGTCCCCATGGAAGAAAAAACCGACCTTTCACTGGAGTATTTCGGCACCCTGCCGGAGTATAATCCACCGGGTCATGAGGTTGAAGCCCTGGGCGGCGAGGTGTACACATACGAAGAAAAGGCCACCCAGGACAACGAATTCACCCCATTGCCCACCCTTGAGGCTGACGACAGGCGCAAGGAAAAGAAGCAGGCAGCCGTAAACAAGCGCAAGCACGGTCTTCTGCTCCAGGCCGCCTCCATACTGGTTGCGGTGGTGGTTGTCACCTCCTCCTTCGGGGTCGATCTGCTGGGCGACTCCCTTACAACGGAAACTCTTACGGAGTTTCTGGGCCTGGCCGGAGCCCAGTCCGGCGTCATAACCGTCTCCATGCTCTGGCAGACCCATGACGATATGGACCTCCACGTGGTCACCCCCTCCGGCGCCGAAATCTATTACGGCAACAGGGAGGCTGACGGCGGCAAGCTGGATGTGGACATGCAGGTCAGCTCCTTTGTTGAAAACCCGGTTGAAAACATCTTTTTTGAGACCGCCGAGCACGGAATCTACAAGGCCTTTGTCCATGAGTTCTCAAACCGCACCGACGGCGAGACCGAGGTCCTTATCCGCATTCAGGTCCACGGCAGGACCTATCAGCACAGAGTCTCCCTGAACGGCGGCTCCTCCGAGGCCTTTGAATTTGTCTATTAATGAATAAAGGAAGTCTCCCCGGAGGCTTCCTTTTCTTTATGAAATGTGGTATACTTAAGCGAAAATTCACTAAGGAGCGATTACCCTTGCTGTTCAAGCTGTTTTACACCTTTGCCAAGGTAGGCGTCATGACCTTCGGCGGAGGCTACGCCATGCTGCCCATTCTGCAGCGTGAAATCGTGGAAAACCAGAAATGGGCCACGGATGAAGAGATTGCCAACTACTTTGCCATAGGCCAGTGCACCCCCGGCGTCATTGCCGTCAACACCGCCACCTTTATCGGCAAGAAAACCGCCGGCATCCCCGGGGCCATAATTGCCACCCTGGGCCTGGTGTTTCCCTCCCTTATCATCATCTCCCTGCTGGCCGGCGTCATCACCCACTTCTCGGACCTGCCCTGGGTAAAAAACGCCTTTGCGGGCATCCGGGTCTGCGTCTGCGTTCTGATTTTCAACTCCGTTCTGAAGCTCTGGAAATCCGCCGTTACGGACAGGCCCACCCTCCTCATCTTCTGCGTTATTCTCGCTGCGGCTCTCTTCACTCCCCTGTCCCCGGTCGTGTATGTGCTGGCTGCAGCCCTGGTGGGAATCGGAATCGTTC
>JAFPTE010000206.1 GCA_017400415.1 Oscillospiraceae bacterium | reverse complement strand
GAAGGGCCCTACTTTCTCTTTACAAACGGGGCGGTTTCGGGTATAATGATAACAGAAAGTATAGGGGGTGAGCCGGTGACCTTCGGCGAGAATATCTCCGAGCTGCGGCGGGAGCGTGGGCTCAGCCAACGGCAGGTAGCCAGTGAGCTGGGCATAAGCCAGGCCCTTCTGAGCCACTATGAAAACGGGCTCCGGGAGCCCAGACTGGATTTCGTTGTGAAATTCTGCGATTATTACGGCGTCTCGGCGGACTTTATCCTGGGGCGCACGGAGCGGCGGGACGACGGGGAGGAGATACGCTCCCTCCTGGGCCGCATAAAAGACCTTAACGATTACGCCAACGCCGTCTTCGTTAATTCCAAGGGGAAAAGCCTATGACTGATATCAACAAGATACGCAATTTTTCCATAATTGCCCACATCGACCACGGCAAGAGCACCCTTTCCGACCGGCTTATCGAGCTCTGCGGCGCCGTCTCCGCCCGGGAGATGAGCGACCAGCTCCTGGACAGCATGGACCTGGAGAAGGAGCACGGCATAACCATCAAGGCCCGGGCCGTCCGCCTGGACTACACTGCCCGGGACGGGGAGAAGTACGTCCTTAACCTTATCGACACCCCGGGCCACGTGGACTTCGGCTACGAGGTGAGCCGGTCCCTGGCCGCCTGCGAGGGGGCCCTGCTGGTGGTGGACGCAGCCCAGGGGGTGGAGGCCCAGACCCTGGCCAACGCCTATCTGGCGGCGGACCACAACCTGGAGATCCTGCCCGTCATAAACAAAATCGACCTGCCGGCGGCGGATCCCAAAAAGGCCAAGGACGAAATCGAGAACGTTATCGGCATCGAGGCCCAGGATGCGCCGGAGATCTCCGCCAAGAACGGCATAAACATCGAGGCCGTGCCGGAAATGATAGTGGAGCGTATCCCGGCCCCCAAGGGGGACCCGGCTGCACCCCTGCGGGCGCTGATTTTTGACAGCCAGTATGACGCCTACCGGGGCGTTGTGGTGTATATCCGCCTGGTGGACGGGGCCCTCTCCGCCGGGGATACGGTCCGCATGATGGCCACCGGGGCTGAATACCAGCTCCTGGAGGTGGGGCACCTCTTACCCCTGGGCTATGAGCCCTGCAAGACCCTCTGGGCCGGAGAGGTGGGCTATTTTACCGCCTCCATCAAGAACGTGCGGGATACCCAGGTGGGCGATACGGTCACCCTGGCTTCCCGGCCTGCGCCGGAGCCCCTGCCGGGCTACCGCCCCGCCAGACAGATGGTCTACTGCGGCATATATACGGAGGACGGGTCCCGGTACCCGGACCTGCGGGACGCCCTGGAAAAGCTCAAGCTCAACGACGCCAGCCTCTCCTTCGAGCCGGAGACCAGTGCGGCTCTGGGCTTCGGCTTCCGCTGCGGCTTTCTGGGCATGCTCCACATGGAGATTATCCAGGAGCGCATAGAGCGGGAGTTCAACCTGGACCTTATCACCACGCTGCCCTCCGTCATCTATGAGGTCACCAAGACCGACGGTACTGAGGTAAGAGTTGATAACCCGCACAACTACCCAGACCCCGCCTCTATAGCCGAGGTGCGTGAGCCGTACGTCGCGGCGAGTATAATCACCCCGCCGGAGTT
>JAFPTE010000205.1 GCA_017400415.1 Oscillospiraceae bacterium | reverse complement strand
TCATGCCCTCTCCGAAGGTGTAGACAACCTCATTGTCGTAATGCCACTCAGAGCCCATGTAGGCGCCCTTGGAGCTCGTGGCGTTATGGAGGCCCAGGACCTCATCCCGGTAGCGGGTCTCATAGTACTTGTAGCCAACGTAGATGCCCTCGGCATACACAAGGTACTTGTTCTTGTAGAGGCCGGTCAGGTTTGAGAAGGTGAAGTCTCCCGCGTTCTGCATGGCGGCAGAGGAGAGGGAGTTGGCGGCGTAGGTGATGACGTTTCTGCCGGAGGGGTCAGTCTTGCCGGTGAGGACGTTGGCCACGCCCTCCATGCCGTAGGCGCCGGGATAGCCCACATAGAGGATGGAGTCAACGCCGTAGGAGGGCAGCTCGCCCAGCTCCATGGCGTAGCCGGTGTTCAGAACAACGATTATCTTCTTGAAGCCGGCGTTTTTGATAAGGTTCAGGGTGTCGATCTCCTCCGGGTGGAGGGCCAGCTCACGGATGCCTGCGGGGCCCTCCTGCCAGTCGCCCTGGAGGCCGTGGTTCAGGTCGCCCTCCTCGCCGCCGAAGCGGCTCATGACGTAGATGGCGGCGTCGTTATACTGGGCGAAGGAGCTTTCCGTTCCGCTGTAGCTGGAGGCCGGGATCTCGCCGATAAGGCCGGTCTTGGTGCGGCTGCCGCCGGCGGCCTTGATGGCGTTTGCCACAGTCTCGTTTACCTTGACTCCCGCACCCTTCAGGGCGTCATAGAGGTTGATACCCTTGTTGGCAGGGCCGCCGGAGCCGCCGTGGTAGACGGGGGTCAGGGCGGCGAAGCCGAAGAGGGTCACGGAGGCGGAGGAGTCCAGAGGAAGGGCGTTGTTCTCGTTGCGGAGAAGGACGCTGCCCTCCTCCTGAGTGGTGATTATGTGATTCTTAAGGGCGGAGCGCATCTCGTCCAGGGTGGAGTAGGCGGAGGGATAGTAGTTGGTGTCATCCGTCACCTGCTGCACCGGGGGCAGAGTCCCCAGGAAGAGGTTCACGTCGCCCTCTCTGTGGAAGGCCAGGGCCGTGCCGAAGCTGGTCAGGCACAGCACCAGAGC
Source organism: Oscillospiraceae bacterium (assembly GCA_017400415.1). Classification (GTDB taxonomy): domain Bacteria; phylum Bacillota; class Clostridia; order Oscillospirales; family Oscillospiraceae; genus RUG626. The sequence goes on along the minus strand of JAFPTE010000205.1, from coordinate 6,669 downwards.
CAGCAGGGACGCAAGTCCCCGCCAGAGATTGGAGTTTTTCATGCTTTCACCTCCGGGATGCTTTCTTACATTCCGAAGTCAGTGTAGTCGAAGGAAGCGGTCTTCTGGTTGACCTGTACGGTCTGGGGCTTGAATTTGATGCCGGCCAGGTACTCGGCGGCGGTCAGGGGCTTGGCGTTCTCGTCATAGATGGCGGCGCCGGTGGTCTGGTCAAAGCCGGTGGGAGGAACGACCTTCTTGCCCATATCGTCGTTCCAGTTGTCGGTATCCAGGTAATAGGTCTGGTCATAGCTCATGACAACTCTGGTGGCAGCGCCCAGCTCCACATCCAGCAGGTCCTCGTCCAGGTCGTTGGGCTTGGAGGTGTAGGTGCCGTAGATCTTGGTGATGGAGTTGGTTCTCTCGTTGCCCTTGGCGTCGTTGGTGCTCTCAGCCAGCTCCAGGGCGGAGAAGGTGGAGGCGGAGAGGATGAGGCAGTAGGTGCCGTCATCGTTCAGGGTCAGTTCCTGCTGGCTGAAGGTGGTCACATAGTAGTTGTACTGAGGTCTCATGTTGCTGTAGGAGAGCTTTGCGGGGCTCAGGTAGATGCCGGTGGTCTTGGCAGCCTTGGCGCCGCCGCAGGAGCACAGGGCGCAGACCAGAAGCGCCGCAGCCAGGATGATGGACAGGGTCTTTTTCATTTTCTTTTCCTCCGATTTTCAAATTTGGGGCGTTGCCCCTTTTTCCGGATACATATTATATATTTGCCCGGACTCTTTCAATTAAAACAGCGTAACCTTGCCTTTTTGCCGCACAGTCTTGACTTTTCTTGTTGAATTTGATATATTAAACGATGGGAGCGTGGAACAATATGATTAGAATCGCTATTATCGAGGACGATAAGGACCAGGCCGCCGATCTGGAGGCCCACATCCGCCGGTACGCCCAGGAGCACGGCAGTGCTATGGACGTATCCGTCTTCTATAACGTCATCGTCTTTCTGGAGAAGTACTCTGCCGATTACGATATGGTCTTCATGGATATCATGATGCCCATGATGAACGGCATGGACGCCAGCCGGATGCTCCGGGAGAAGGACGACAAGGTCATGCTGATTTTCGTCACCAGCATGCGGCAGTACGCCATTCAGGGCTATGAGGTCTCCGCCTCGGACTTTATCGTGAAGCCCCTGAGCTATCCGGAGTTCTCCCTGAAATTCACCCGCGCCCTGTCAAAGCTCCCCAAGAGAGACACCGGCGACATTCTCATCAAGACCGAGACCGGCTATGTAAAGCTCCAGCCCGGCCAGATAACCTACGTGGAGGTCCGGGGCCACCACTGCGTCTACCACACCGTGGGGGCCGAGTACCGGCAGTATCAGACCATGAAGAGCGTGGAGGAGGCCCTGGATGGTCAGGGCTTCGCCCGGTGCAACAACTTCCTTCTTGTGAATCTGGCCCACGTTGACAGGCTTGAGGGGCTCTCCGTCTGGGTCCGGGGTGAGGAGCTTCAGATGAGTCACCCCAGGCGCAAGACCTTCTCCGAGGCCTTTGCCAAGTATTCGGAAGCGAAAAAATATGATTGATTTTTTAGTCGGCCTTCTGGGCAATTACACCTTTGAGAGTTTTTCCCTGATTCTCACCTTCCTTGAGGGGCAGCTGTGCATCTCCATGTTCTGCCCCCGCTTAAGGAAGCGAAGCTTTTTCGCACTGCGGATTGTCATCGCCCTTCTGGAGGGAATCATTCTCTGCTACCTGCTGGCAATATGGAATACGGAGGCGGGCAGCCTGCCGGTCCGGGTTATCTGCTACCTTGTAATAATACTCATAAATCTGGGCTTTCTGGCCTTCTGCTGGGACGACAGTCCGGAGCAGCTTTTAATGGCCTTCTCCTCGGGCACTGCCGCCTACCAGATAGGCAACAAGCTCTTTCCCCTTATTCAAAACCTTCTGGGGGTGAACGACAGGACCACCATATCCCTCTCCGGCAATCTTGTGCCTGCAGGTTGGGAATGGCTTTTGTTCTTCGCCTTCCGCTTCGGGGTCTATTATCTGCTGGCCTTCCTGTTCCACCCACGGTCCCGGCTCTCCAGCGACAGCCGGACCCGCTGGAACACGGTTGCCCTCTCCGCCATCACCGTATCCATAGTCACAGTCCTGGTCTGCATCGCCCGGGTCTATGAGGGCGAGAGCATGACCCTGAACATCGTGGTCAAGGTTTTCGCCATTGCCTTCTCCCTGGTGGTGCTGCTGCTGAGCAGAGGTATCTTCACCCGCAGTGAGCACGAGGAGCAGATAAACGTTCTCAACCAGCTCATGAAGCAGGAGAAGACCCAGTTTGAGAACGTAAAGGCCCACATGGACGTTATCAACATGAAGTGCCACGACCTGAAGCACATTCTGGGGAAAATCGAGGGCAAGCTCACGGAGGGCGAGGCGGACTCCCTGCGGGAGGCCATTGAGTTCTATGACTCCAATATCAAGACCGGCAATGAGGTCCTGGACGTGGTGCTCTGCGAAAAGGCCATGACCTGCCAGAAAAACGGAATCGCCTTCTCCTGCATGGCGGACGGGCGGAACCTGGATTTCCTCACTCCGGTTCAGATTTACTCCCTCTTCGGCAACATTATCGACAACGCAGTGGAGGCGGTATCCAAGCTCACGGACAAGACCAGGAAGGTCATTTCCCTGACCGTCACCCGTGAGGGGGACAGCCTTGTGATTGAAGAATCCAACTACTTTGACGGACAGCTCAAAATCTCCGACGGTCTGCCGGAGACCGGGAAGGCGGATTCCTCCCGCCACGGCTACGGCACCCGCAGCATCCAGTACATTGCCCAGCAGTACTCCGGCACCATGGATATCTCCGCCCAGGGGGAAATGTTCTTCCTGAACGTGGTCTTCCCGCTGAAAAAGGAATAACAGCATCGCCCGTCCTCAGAAAGAGGACGGGCGATTTTCAGTGTATGAGAGCTTCTTCAAACTTGGGCAGCCACCATTTAAGGTAGCCCGCTCTGGTGGGGTGGATGCCATCCGCCATATAGAGCTCCCGCTCGGCGTCGGAAATGGCGTTGAACTCCTCATCGCCGTACATATCGATGACAGTGACGCCCCACTTCCCGGCAATCTCCCGAAGGCCCTCAACCAGAGTGCCGTAGGCGGCCTTTCCCGTGGGGGGATTGGTGTAAAAGTACACCGGGCAGTCCCACTCCCTTTTGGCCACGGCAATGATATACTCCATGGCGCCGAAGGCCGTGTTCGTGTCAAAGAGTTCCGGGTCCGTCATAAAGTCCGGGGTCACCAGGCCGAACTGGTCATAATAGGACGTGTCGTTGGTGGAGAGCTGGCAGATAAAGGCGTCCACATGCCCGGGCTTTTTGTCGCTTTTCAGAAAAGCGTCCAGCCTGTCGCAGTAGCTCTGCTCCTTGTACCGGGCAAGGGTGGTGCCGGAGACGGCCTCCTTAACGGTTATTACTCCGTACTTTTTGCCGATGAAGTCCGCCATGGTCTCCCCCTCGCTCTCGGCTCCGTAGGTGACGGAGGAGCCCAGCCAGAAGAAGGTCTTCCCCTTAACGGGGCTGTCCTTCACCTCCTCCACGGCAGCCAGGGAGTATTCCGGCTTGTTGCCGGTCACGGTGACGGTGATGGGCAGGTTCAGGGTCTTTTCCATGCACAGGACCGTCAGAGCGGCGGTCTTCTTCCCTATCTTCTCTGTCTGGAGCTCATAGGGCACGTTCTCAATGACGCCGCCGTCATCGTACAGGGCGTTTATTACAAGCCCCGTCAGGTCCGGGGTCTCCCCGGTCTCATAGCTGAGCTTCCGGGGTTGTGAGACGATCTCAAGCCTCTGAAATACAGCCTCCGGTCCGGGGGCTTTTACTTTTTCCTCCTGAGGCGCCGGGCCGCAGGCGGCCGTCAGCAGCACCAGGGCCAGAAAAAGTGCCGTGAGCTTAAAACGCATAGCTGTGCTCGCCCTCCTGGAGGGTGATGCGCTCCCCGTTGGGCTTTACAAGGGTGCCGCCGGAGATGGCCTTCACGGTAAGGGAATTGCCGCTCCTGGTAACGGTGATTTCCCCTCTGGGGGTCCAGACCGTGCAGGTATAGGATTCCAGAGCGTCGGAGGGGACGATTTCATATTTCTCAAAGCCCGCCTTGGTGGGCTGAACGCCGGCCACGTACTTGGAGAGGATGTACAGGGGTGCTGCGCTCCAGCCGTGGTTATAGGTGCCGGTCACGTCGTTGAACTGCTCCCAGAGGGTGTCCCACCGGTCCGTGAGCATGGGTGCGTAGCGGTCCTTGATGCGCTTTATGGCCAGATCTTGGCGGCCCATGACGCACAGAGCCTCCAGCACGTACTTTTCGCAGAAGGGGCTGGCCTCACAGGTGCTCTCCAGAACGGAGGTGATGAGGGGCCAGTCCTCCGGTCCCGCCAGGCCGGAGAGGGCCAGAAGGGCGTTGGCTCTGTCGTCCACATACTTGCTGCCGGCGGACTTGAAGCCCTCGGCGGTGTAATAGGCGTCATGCCAGTTCTTCTCCATGCTCTCCATGCGCTCGGTCAGGAAGGCGTTGTCCTCTGTGATGCCCAGATCGGCGGCCAGGGCCTTTGTGAGCCGCAGGGCATAATAATAGTACCCCGCCTGCAGAAGGTCAGAGTCGATGCGGTTGCCCCAGTCGTTCCAGGTCCAGGAGCCCGGACGGTACTTGGGCAGGCCGTCCTTCATCTCAAAGAGCTTCAGGTAGGCCGCAAAGGCCTTGTAATAGGCGGTCATGGTGTCCCTGTCGCCGGAGTGGAGCCAGTAGTGATAGGCGCTCGTCATGAAGGCCAGGGACTGGTTGGGTATCTCCTGGGGCTTCACGCTGGGGGCACGGCTGGGGATGGCGCCGCCGGTCCTGGTCCAGGCCACGCAGGCCAGAATGGCCTTCTTTGTCATGTCCAGGCCACCCTGGTCATAGGAGTACAGGGCGGCGTCGATCTGGTTGGAGGCGTCCCCCATGTAGGGGCCGCGCTCACGCTCCGGGCAGTCCATAAAGCTGTCACGCATGCAGATGGCGATGGTGTTCAGGCTCTCCTGCCAGAGCTGGTCCAGGGCAGCATCGGAGGAGGTGAAGGAGCCGGCCCAGGTTCCGGCGGCGCCGGAGGGACGGTAGCACAGGCGCCTGAAGGTGACCCCGGCGGGGACCTCCATAATGAGCCGGGAGCCGGAGCGCCAGGGGTAGTTTTCGTAGCTCTGGGCACCGGCGGCGGTAACGTAGGTATCCTTGAAGTTGGGCAGCTCCTGCCGGTCCGTGTAGGTGTCGGTATAGACGGTTATGGTCTTCCCTGCCTCGCTCTCCAGCTCCATGTACCAGGTAAACTGCATGTTGCCGGGAAGCTCCAGGGTGATGGTTGTATCGGCGGAAAAAGCCTTGCCCACGAAGTCTGCGGAGTTTGCAAAGTCCTTGTACCCCTCAAACTGCACGGGCTTTGTCATGGCGCTGTACAGGGCGCCGAAGGGCTTATCCCCGGCCCTGGAAATAGCGGTTGCGTCCTCCCAGGCGCTGTCGTCATAGCCCGGGGATGTGAAATCGCCCAGGGAGTCGGCGGCCATGTAGAAAACGTTCCGCTCTGCCAGCATGCTGGACTGCTCATACTTCACGTAGGCGGTGCCGCCGGTGACCCGGTTCTTGTAGGCGCCGTGACGCTGGGCCTTCCAGGTGCTGTCGGACTTTATAAGGGTGTCGCCGGCCTTCAGCTCGAAGATAAAGCCGGCCTGATTGTACTCGTCCCCCTCCTCGTCCACAAGGACAGGGACGATGGAGCCGTCGCCGGAGCGGCCGTTGAAGGTGCAGAGCACGGCGATGGTGTTCTCCCCCTCCTTAAGGCTGAGCTCCACGGTGTCATAATAGCTGTCATAGGGCGTGGGGCCCCGCTTGAGGCTGCCGTCCAGCACCGTAAGCTGGCCGTTTACCCACAGAACGTACTTATCTGCGGCGGAGATAAAGGCTGTGGCATTTTGGGCAGAGGCCAGGCTGAAGGTCTTCCGGAAGGCCACATAGCTGTCATCTGAGCAGCTCTTTGTCCAGATCCACTCCGCCTGCCAGTCGGTCTTCTCATACCCGGCAATGGCGTCCGTGTACAGAAGGTCCGAGCGGTCCATTTTCCCCCGCTCCGGTGCGGGCACGGTCTCCGGCTCCTTGGGGGCCGGGACGCAGGCTGCGGCGGCAAGGCACAGGACCAGGGCCAGGAAAAGGGCAACAAGTCTTTTCATTTTATCCTCCGTTCCGGGGCATAAGGCCCCACTTTTGGTGGTGCCATATTAACCCATCTCCCCTGCCCTGAAAACCCAAACAGCGCAACCTTTCCCCCCGGCGGCATAAACTGAAAATCCCCCTCCGCTTTCTTCGCAGAGGGGGATTTGGCTGCCGGCAGAGCCGACAGCCTTCAAATGTGTTTCTGCCGGGGCAAAGCCCCGGCAGAAACGATAGAGTATTAAGCTTTAAAACGGAATGCAGATCATGCCTTGCTCTTTTTGGTGAAGGCGGCAAGGATTGCAGCCAGGATTGCGGCGCCGTTGACGCCCAGCAGCAGGTAGTTCATGCCGGCCAGCTCAGGCAGGCCTACCATCTTGATGTTGTTGATTGACTCCGCAATATTCCAGATGCCGTCGGAGAGGACGGTCATCATGGCGAAGGCCAGGAGGACGGCGCCGGC
>JAFPTE010000204.1 GCA_017400415.1 Oscillospiraceae bacterium | reverse complement strand
CCTACATCTGGAACAGCGAGGGCCTGGGCTACGGCTCCGGCCACGAGGGCTCCATGCTCATGATAAGCATGGATGACCGTGATTATGACAACCGGGCCTTCGGCCCCAAGGGCGAAGTTGCCACAACGGATTACGGCCTTCTCTACATTGAGGATAACTATTTTTACAATGACCTCAGGCGGAACAACTGGTACGGCGCCTGCAATTCCTATCTGGAGGGCATAAAGTACCTGCTGGAGCAGTATGAGGCCGGCACCCCCATTGACGGCGAGGTGGATTACGACGCCTACGGCGGCAACGGCCAGGTGAAGGGCATCTCCGGCGGCGAGGCGGTTATCTCCGTGGCGGGCTCCGCCGGTGTGGCCGGCGCAGCCTGTGCCGTAATGGCAGGGAAGAACAAGTCCGTCCGGAAGGCCACCGGCGCTGCCTATTATGCCGTGCCCAGGAGCATGGTGCTCTACGACCAGCGTGACGTGTTCACCCACACCACCCAGAGCCGGGTCCGCATCGAGACCGAGCGCAGCTCCGGAGGAGGCAGCCACGGAGGCTCCTTCCACTCCGGCGGCGGCGGTCACGGCCACAGCGGAAAATTCTGATTCAATAATGCAAAATCTCCCTCTGCCTGAGCAGGGGGAGATTTCTTTTGCGTTTTTTACTTGTCCAGGGCCTCTTCCATGGTGTGCCAGGCCAGAACGGCGCATTTCACTCTGGCAGGTGTGTGGGCAATGCCCTGGAGGGCGGCGGCGTCCTCCAGCTCCTCCAGCTCCTCGGGGGAGATTTCGCCCTTGATCATTTTGAAGAAGGTGTCAATAAGCCGCTTGGCCTCCTCCACGGTGCGGCCCTTCAGAAGGTCGATCATCAGGGAGGCGGAGGCCTGACTGATGGCGCAGCCTGCGCCCAGGAAGCCGGCGTCCTCAATGACCCCGTCCTTCACCCGCAGCTGCAGGGTGATATCGTCCCCGCAGGAGGGATTTACGCCCTCCAGAGAGCAGGTGCAGCCCTCAACCGGGTGCCGGTGCTCCTTGGAGCGGCTGTTTTCGGTTATAACCTGATTATAAATGGCTCTAAGATCCATAGCCCATAAAGCTCCTTACATTTTTAAGGCTCCCGAGGAAGGAGCGAACGTCCTCCTCGGTGTTGTAAACTCCGAAGCTGGCTCTGCAGCAGCGGCCGATGCCCAGACGGTCCATAAGGGGCTGGGCGCAGTGGTGCCCCGCCCGGATGCAGACCCCGTCGGCGTCCAGAATGGAGGCCACGTCGTGGGGGTGCACATCCTCCACGTTGAAGGAGATTACTCCGTACCGCTCCCGGGGGTCGGCGTCGCCGTAAACCGTAATGCCCGGTATGGCGGCCATGCCCTCCAGGCAAAGCTCCATCAGATGGGCCTCATGCTTTGTAATTGCCTCCCAGCCCAGCTTTTCCATATACTCAATGGCGGCCCGAAGGCCCACCTGGCCCCCTACGTCCACGGTGCCGGCCTCAAACTTCCGGGGCACGTCCGCCCAGGCGGCGCCGTACTCATGAACGGAGGAAATCATGTCTCCGCCGGAGAGGAAGGGGGGCATGGCGTCCAGAAGCTCAAACCGGCCGTACAGAAGGCCGATGCCCATGGGGGCGTAGAGCTTGTGGCCGGAGAGGGCCGCAAAGTCGCAGCCCAGCTCATGGAGGTTCAGGGGCATATGGGGTGCGGACTGGGCGCAGTCCAGCATGACAACGGCCCCCACCTGGTGGGCCAGCTCTATGGCCTTCTCCACCGGGGCAAGAAGCCCCAGCACGTTGGAGACCTGGGCCAGAGCCACAAGCCGTGTCTTCTCGTTTATGACCCGGCGCAGCTCCGCTTCCGTGAGCCTGCCGTGCTCATCCGGGTACATGTACCGCACGGCGGCGCCCTTTTCCAGGGCCAGGCGCTGCCAGGGCACCATGTTGGAGTGGTGCTCCGCCACGTAGACCGCTATCTCGTCCCCGGCGGCCACGTTCACCCGGCCCCAGGTGTAGGCCACCAGGTTTATGCTCTCCGTGGCGTTTCGGGTAAAAACCAGCTCCCGGTCATCACAGCCCAGGAACCGGGCGGCGGCGGCCCGGGCCTCATCGGAGGCGTCCGTGGCCCGCTGGGCCAGCTCGTAGACCCCCCGGTGAGGGTTGGCGTTGGCTGTCTCATAGTAGTTCCGCACAGCGTCCAGAACACATTCCGGATGCTGGCTGGTGGCCGCCGTGTCCAGGTAGTGGAGACTGCGGTCACGGAGAATGGGAAAATCGTCTCTCAGCTCTCTCAAAGGGAGGCTATCCTCCTTCCAAGCTCCTCCAGGACCTCATCCCGGAGCTTTGCGTCAGGAATCCTGTCGGCCACGGGCCGGAAGCCCGCCTCAATCATAAGCCGCCGGGCCTCCTCCGGGGAGATGCCCCTGGCGTTCAGGTAGTAAAGTGCGTCCTCATCCAGCCTGCCGGCGGAGGCGGCGTGCTGGCCCTCCACCTCCTCCTCACCGCAGAGGATAAGGGGAACGGTCCGGTTCCGGACCCCGGGGGACATGAGAATGACGCTCTCGCTCTCGTGGCCCACGCTGCGCCCGGCGCCGGGCCTGAAGTCGATGGTGCCCCGGAGAATCTTGTCCGCCGTGCCGCCAAGAACGCCGAAAACGTGCATTTCGCTGCCGGTCTCCCGGCCGATGTGGTTTGCAACGTCGTTGAAGTCCAGGTATTCGTCCCCGGTGCCCATGTAGGCGCAGGCCATGTCGAAGGCGGCGGAGCGGGCGCTGAGAACGGCCTTTGCACCGCAGACGGTGACGGCACCGCCAAGCTCCATGCGGGTATAGCGGAACTGCGAACCGGCCTGGCCGAAGGCGGCCACGCCGCAGTGGCGGCTGACGGCGGCACCCAGAAGCTGAATCTCGCACAGCTCCACCTGGGCGCCCTCCTCCAGGTAGATCCGTGTAAGGCTCTGGCTCACGCCCTCGTCTCCACGGAAAATGTGGATTATCTTCAGCGCCGAGCCTGCCACGGCGTAAACGCTGCCGCAGGTGACGCAGGCGCAGCCGGCGGCCACGCTGTCCTCAATTATAAGGGGATTTTTGATTTTCTTTTCAACGGTGACGGCCCAGCGGCTGTTGGCGTTTTCGGAAATAAGCCTGTCGCCGTACTGTCCCAGGCCGCTTTCCAGCTCCTCGCAGGCAATGGGCTCATCCTCATCCACGGTGATGCCCCGGGGGACCTTCACAAGGGTCACGTCCCCGGCGCCCCAGCCCCTTCTGGGGACAGGGGGAAAGGCGCCCTTTTCGGAGGCCTCGTTCACCCGGAGGCGGTGCCAGGTCAGGGAGGGTATTGCGTTTACCTTTTCCATATTCTCCCTCCTCAGCCTATGCTGCCCTTCATCTCAAGATGGATCAGGTTGTTCATTTCAACGGCGTATTCCAGCGGCAGCTCCTTGGCAATGGGCTCTGCAAAGCCGCCCACAATAAGGGCCTTGGCGTCCTCCTCGGAGAGGCCCCGGCTCATAAGGTAGAAAACTGCGTCCTCGCTGATGCGGCCGATTTTCGCCTCGTGGCCCACGTCCGCCTTGTCCGTGCGGATATCCATGGCGGGGATGGTATCGGACCGGGAGCGGCTGTCCAGCATAAGGCTCTCGCAGCTGACGGAGCTTTTGGACCCTGCCGCCTTCTCGGAGATGACCACGGAGGAGCGGAAGTTGGATACGCCGCCGTCTCTGGCGATGGACTTGGTGGTGACGTGGCTGGAGGTGCCGGGGGCTGCGTGGAGCACCTTGGCGCCCGTGTCCAGCTCCTGGCCCGCTCCCGCAAAGGTTATGCCCGTGAACTCCATGCGGCTCTTTTCGCCTGCCAGGATGCTCATGGGGTACAGGTAGCTGGTGTGGCTGCCGAAGGAGCCGGAGACCCACTCAATGGTGCCGCCCTTTCCCACGGTGGCCCGCTTGGTGTTCAGGTTGTACATGTTCTTGGACCAGTTCTCGATGGTGGAGTACCGGACCCGGCTGCCCTCGCCCACGAAGATTTCAACGCAGCCGGCGTGGAGATTGGCCACGTTGTATTTGGGTGCGGAGCAGCCCTCGATGAAGTGGAGATAGGCGTTCTTGTCAACGATTATGAGGGTGTGCTCAAACTGTCCCGCTCCCGGTGCGTTCAGCCGGAAATAGCTCTGGAGAGGTATCTCCACGCTGACCCCAGCGGGCACGTACACAAAGGAGCCTCCGGACCAGACTGCCCCGTGGAGGGCGGCAAACTTGTGGTCCGTAGGGGGGACCAGGTGCATGAAGTGGTCCCTTATCATGCCCTCATAGGGCCCCTTAAGGGCGGATTCCAGGTCCGTGTATACTACGCCCTGGTCCTCCACCTCCTTGCGGACGTTGTGGTAAACCACCTCGGAGTCATACTGGGCGCCCACGCCTGCAAGGCCGCTGCGCTCCGCCTGGGGAATGCCCAGACGCTCAAAGGTGTTCTTGATATCCTCCGGCACCTGGGCCCAGGTGGCGCTCATGCCGGTCTTGGGCCGCACGTAGGTGACGATGTTTTTCATATCCAGGCCCTCGATGGAGGGTCCCCAGTCGGGGATAGGGAGCTTTTCGTAAATCTCCAGGCTTTTGAGCCGGAAGTCCCGCATCCAGTCCGGGTCGTTCTTTTCCCGGCTGATATCCCGGACTATCTCCTCCGTCAGACCGGAGGAGACCTCATAGGCTGCGTCGACCTTGTCCTTGATGTCGTAGACAGTACGGTCGATATCCGCAACAACGGTCTTTTCCGTATCGAAGGCTGCCACTTAATCTTCCTCCTTGACGGATGCGAAGCCGCCTTCCGTTATCTCCCGCACAAGCTCGGCTCCGCCCTGGCGGACAATGAGGCCCTTGCTCAGCACGTGAACGTGGTCCACATCCAGGCCCTCCAGTATCTTGGCGTTGTGGGTGATAATAAGAAGGCTGTTCTCGGCGTTGTGCCAGGCCTTGATGCCCTCCGTAACCGTGCGGACAGCGTCCACGTCCAGGCCGGAGTCCGTCTCGTCCAGCAGGGCCAGGGCAGGCTTCATCATGAGAAGCTGGAGAATCTCGCTCTTCTTCTTCTCGCCGCCGGAGAAGCCCACGTTCAGGTACCTCTCGGCGTAGCTCTCATCCAGGCCCAGCCGTGCCATCTGCTCCCGGAGCTCCCTGCGGAAGGCGAAGAGCTTGGGCTGCTTGCCGCTGACGGCGCCGCAGGCGGTGCGGATGAAGTTTTCCAGGGTGATGCCCGGTATCTCCTGGGGAGCCTGGAAGGAGAGGAACATGCCCATCCGGGCCCGCTCATCGGTCTTGGCCTCGGTCACGTCCTCACCCTTAAAGTAAATCCTGCCCTCGGTGACGGTGAAGCGGGGGTCGCCCATGACTGCGGAGACCAGGGTGGATTTGCCGGTTCCGTTGGGACCCATGAGAACGTGGACCTGTCCGGCGCCGATTTCCAGGTCAACGCCGTGCAGGATTTCCTTCTCATCCACGGACACATGAAGTCCTTCTATCTTAAGCAGCGGTGTGCTCATAAAAAAATACCTCCAATAATGCACAATGTATCAACCTATATTTTATACCTTTTTGGTGGGAAAATCAACAGCTAATCTCTTGCGTTTTCGACAAAGCCGATATATAATGGGCTCAAAGGGCCCAGAAGACCCCACCCTGACCCATTAGGGAGGTACAAAAATGGATTTTGAAAACCGTCTGCGCTCCTCTGCCAAGGAGCTGACCAACGTCCGGGCGCTGACCGCCTGCGCCATGCTGGCGGCAATTGCCGTGGTACTCAATTACGTGGCCTCCATCAAAATCAATGACTATATCAAAATCGGCTTCGGCAGCATACCCAACCAGCTGGTGGACGCCCTCTTCGGCCCGGTCACCGGGGCCCTCTTCGGCGGCGCCCTGGATATCATCAAGTTCGTTCTGAAGCCGGACGGGGCCTTCTTCCCGGGCTACACCCTCAGCGCCATGCTGGCGGCCTTCATCTACGGCCTCTTCTATTATAAGCGGCCCATAACCATCCTCCGGGTGCTCATAGCCAAGGGCATAGTGGTAGTCCTCATAAACATGCTCCTGAACACCTATTGGTCCACCTTCTTCGGCAGCGTGTTCACCGTGATCTTCCCGGCCAGGGCCATAAAGAATCTTATCATGTGGCCCATCGACAGCGTGGTCTTCTTCCTTATCTACACAGCCCTCTCCAGGACCGGCATTCTCAAATGGACCCGGAAGGAAGAAAAGACAGAATAAAAAAAGCCCCGTTT
>JAFPTE010000203.1 GCA_017400415.1 Oscillospiraceae bacterium | reverse complement strand
GGGAGGAGTTCAGAAAAATCTCCTACATCCGCCCGGCCTGCATTGCCACTGTAAAGGGCAAGGGCTTCGCCGGCTACGTGGAGGCCATGGATATTCTGATGAAGCAGGGCAAAAGCGCATAAAAAAAGCGCCCCGGTTAGAGGGGCGCTTTTTTTATTTCATGAGCTTGCAGACAAGGTCCGTGTAGGCGGTGGGGTCCTCCAGAGGCATATCCGCAATGAGCAGGGCCTGGTTATACAGGAGGCTGGCGTAGTCCCTTGCCTTCTCCGGGTCCTCGGTGACGGCCTTCTCCAGGGCCTCGAACACCGGGTGCGCGGTATTGAGCTCCAGAATGCGCTCCGCCTTGATGCCGGAATCCGGCTGGACCTGGCGGAAGTACTTTTCCATCTCGAAGCTGAGGCCCTCCCCGGCCACCAGGCACACAGGGTGGCTCTTCAGTCTGGCGGAGGCACGGACCTCCTTCACCCGGTCGCCCAGGGCCTCCTTCACAAAGTCAAAGGCGGCCTTGTGGACGTCTCCGGCCTCCTTGGCCTCCTTCTCGGCCTCCTCGGAGGTCTGGCCGTCCAGCACGGAGCGGAACTCCTTATCCTTGTAGCTCCGGAAGATCTGGGCGACGAACTCGTCCACCTCCTCCGTGAAGTAGAGGATCTCAACCCCCTCCTCCTTGAGCTTTTCGGTCTGGGGCAGCTTGTCCACCTTCTCGACGGAGTCGCCGGCGGCGTACCAGATGTACTTCTGGTCCTCCTTCATGCCCGCAGCGTACTCATCCAGAGTCACCAGCTTCTGCCGGGAGGAGGACCAGAAGAGCAGAAGGTCCTCCAGAAGCTCCCGGTGGGAGCCGTAGAGCTCGGCACAGCCGTACTTTATCTGGCGGCCGAAGTTCTTCCAGAACTTTTCATAGCCCGGGCGGTCGTCCTTCTGGAGCTTCAGAAGGTCGGCCTTTATCTTTTTCTCGATATTCTGGGCGATGACCTTCAGCTGACGGTCATGCTGCAGAAGCTCCCGGGAGATGTTCAGGCTCAGGTCCGGAGAGTCCACCACGCCCCGGACGAAACGGAAATGCTCCGGGACAAGGTCGGCGCACTTATCCATGATGAGCACGCCGCCGGAGTAGAGCTGCAGACCCTTTTCGTAGTCCTTGGTGTAGTAGTCATAGGGGGCGGCGCCGGGGACGAACAGCAGGGCCTTATAGGTGACGGCGCCCTCGGCAGAGACGGATATCACCCGCTGAGGCGGGGTGTAGTCGTGGAACTTGTCCTCGTAAAACTTGTTGTACTCCTCCTGAGTCACCTTGTTCTTCGGCCGCTGCCAGATGGGCTCCATGGAGTTCAGGACCTCCACCTCACGGTAGGTCTCATACTCAGGCTTGTCCTCCGGGGAGTCGGCCTTCTTCCGGCTCTTCTCCACCTCCATGCGGATGGGGAAGCGGATATAGTCCGAATACTTCTTCACCAGGTCCCGGAGGGTCCACTCCTCCAGGTACTCGGAATAGTGCTCATCCTCCGTGTCGGGCTTAATGTGGAGAATGATATCGGTGCCCACGCCGTCACGGCTGCTCTCCTCCACGGTATAGCCGTCGGCGCCGGCGGACTCCCACTTATAGGCGGTGTCGGAGCCGTACTTCTTGGTTATGACGGTTACCTTGTCAGCCACCATAAAGGCGGAGTAAAAGCCCACGCCGAACTGGCCGATAACGTCGGACTCCTTGGGGTCAGCCTCCACCTCCTTGCGGAAGCGGAAGGTGCCGGAGGAGGCGATAACGCCCAGGTTGTTCTCCAGCTCCTCCTTATCCATGCCGATGCCGTTATCCGTGACGGTCAGGGTCCGGGCATCCTTATCCGCCCTGAGCTCAATGCCCAGGTCTCCTCTGGTGATGCCGGAGTCACCCTCCGTCATGACCTTGTACAGCAGCTTGTCGCAGGCGTCCGAGCTGTTGGAAATCATCTCACGAAGGAATATCTCCTTGTGGGTGTAGATAGAGTTGATCATCAGGTCCAGGAGCCGCTTTGACTCCGCCTTGAATTGCTTTTTTGCCATAGTTGGCACTCCCTTCCGTTGATTGCTAACGCATAATACCACCGCCGGGAACAAAAGTCAAGAAAGTCACAGTTTTTTTACAAAAGACTATTGACAAGGGCGGCGGACTGTGGTATATTCACATCAACCTACTTGTTAAATATGTTTTAGGAGGAAACGGAATGCCAGCCGACTTTGAAAAGCTCAACCGGGCAAACTTCCGCTTCGGGCGAATGTGCCGCCGCTGTCTGCGTCTCGCCTGAAATCTTAATTATGTAATCTGAAAGGAAGTTTAAAAAATGTCCGCGCATAACTATAAATTTGAAACTCTTCAGCTCCACGTGGGCCAGGAGGCCCCGGACCCGGCCACCGATTCCCGGGCAGTGCCCATCTACCAGACCACCTCTTACGTATTCCGCAACTCCGCCCACGCCGCCGCCCGCTTCGGCCTGGCGGACCCGGGCAACATCTACGGCCGGCTCACCAACTCCACCCAGGACGTCTTTGAAAAGCGCATTGCAGCCCTGGAGGGCGGTGTGGCCGCCCTGGCTACCGCCTCCGGCGCCGCAGCCGTTACCTACACCATCCAGGCTCTGGCCCAGGCCGGGGACCACGTGGTGGCCCAGAAGACCATCTACGGCGGCACCTACAACCTGCTGAGCCACACCCTCCCCTCCTTCGGCGTGGAGACCACCTTTGTGGACGCCCACAATCTGGCCCAGTTGGAGGGCGCCATCCGGGAGAACACCAAGGCGGTGTACCTGGAGACCCTGGGCAACCCCAACAGCGACATTCCCGACATTGACGCCATCAGCGCCATCGCCCACAAGCGGGGCATTGCGGTGGTCATAGACAACACCTTCGGCACCCCCTATCTTATCCGGCCCATCGAGCACGGGGCGGATATAGTGGTCCACTCTGCCACCAAGTTCATCGGCGGTCATGGCACCACTCTGGGCGGCGTTATCGTGGACTCCGGCAGATTCGACTGGCGTGCCAGCGGCAAGTACGGCGCCATTGCCGACCCCAACCCCAGCTATCACGGGGTCTCCTTCGTGGACGCCGTGGGCCCCGCCGCCTTCGTCACCTACATCCGGGCCATTCTCCTCCGGGACACCGGCGCCGCCATCTCCCCCTTCAACGCCTTCCTGCTCCTGCAGGGCACGGAGACCCTGTCCCTGCGGCTTGACAGGCACGTGGAGAACACCAAAAAGGTTGTGGAATTCCTGAAAAATCACCCCAAGGTGGCAAAGGTCAACCACCCCTCCCTGCCGGACCACCCGGACCACGCCCTCTATGAGCGGTACTTCCCCAACGGCGGCGGCTCCATCTTCACCTTCGACATAAAGGGCGGCCAGGAGGAGGCCCACCGGTTCATCGACAGCCTGCAGATTTTCTCCCTGCTGGCCAACGTGGCGGACGTGAAGAGCCTGGTCATCCATCCGGCCACCACCACCCACTCCCAGCTCAGCGCCCAGGAGCTTCTGGAGCAGAACATAAGGCCCAGCACCGTCCGGCTCTCCATCGGCACGGAGCACATTGACGACATTCTCTGGGACCTGAGTCAGGCTCTGGACAAGGTGTAAAAAGCATATTATAATAGAGGCACCCCACACAGGAGGTGCCTCTTTTTATGCCTTATCTTATTATTGCCTATCTGGTTCTCATCAACATTGTGGCCTTTGCCGCCTTCGCCGTGGACAAGGGCTCCGCCAGGGCGGGCCGGGAGCGGATCCCGGAATTGAGTCTCATGCTCCTGGCGGCCCTGGGGGGCGCACCCGGCGCCCTTATCGCCATGTACGCCCTTCACCACAAGACCCAGAAGCCCAAGTTCTATATCGGCATACCGGTAATCCTGGCCCTGGAGCTTCTGGCCGCAGCGGCGCTGCTTCTTAAGCTGAAGGGAATCATTTGACCGGGTGCTGGCGGCCGGCGGCGTCGATGTAGTAATCGCCCTTGAGGATCAGCTCCGACACGGGCACGATGGTGTAGCCCTGGGCCAGCAGATACTCGATTATGTCACCCAGCGCCTCCGGGGTGTGCTTGGCTGCGTTGTGGAAAAGGACGATGGAGCCCGGGGAAACCTTCTTCGTGACCCGGCTGTAAATCTCCCGGGCAGATATCTCCTTCCAGTCCAGGCTGTCCACATCCCACTGGATGGGCTCCACCCCAAGGGACCGGACGGCGCTTATGACGTGGTCGTCGTACTCCCCGTAGGGCGGACGGAACAGGGTGGGCCTCACGCCGGTTATGGCCTCTATCTTATCCGAGGCGGCGTTGATGTTTTGCGTCACCTGGCCGGACGTGAGCTTGTTGAAGTGGGCGTGGTCGTCAGAGTGATTCATGACCTCGTGGCCCGCCTCATGGAGGGCCTTCACGCTCTCCGGGTACTTCTCCGCCCAGGCGCCCACCACAAAAAAGGTGGCCTTCACGCTGTATTTTTCCAGTATCCTTATGAGCTCCGGCGTATC
>JAFPTE010000202.1 GCA_017400415.1 Oscillospiraceae bacterium | reverse complement strand
GCAGTCGTACTTTCCGGAAGGGGCAAAGACCTCCTCCGGGGCAGCCTCGGTAATCTTCCCGTCCCGGCAGGACAGGGGAAAGACCATGGCCTCGTCATTCTTGATGGCCTCAATGTCGTATATGTCCCGGGGCACCGTCAGGAACACCAGCCCGGCGCCGGACCGGACGGCTGCCCGGGCGGCAAGGGCCGCAGCGCCGGTATAGCCCACGCTGCCGGCCACAATGAGCACCCGGCCGTAGTCCCCCTTGTGGGTGTCCTGCCGCCTTTCAGGCAGGCGGACAAGCTCCGGGGTTATGATTCTTGCGTCCAACTCAGCGGCGCTCCGCCCCCAGCCGGACTCTGAGAGCCTCCACCACCCGCTGCATGCAGGCGTCGGCCTCCGTGTCGGTCAGGGTGCCGTCCTTGGAGCGCAGGGCCAGGGAATAGGCGGTGGAGCGGCTGCCGGCGGGGATGCCGGGGCCCTCGTACACGTCGAAGAGCTTCACGCTCTCCAGAATTCCGCCGGCGGCGTCCTTTATGACGTCCTCAATGGCGGCCACGGTCACGTCCCGTCTGCAGACCAGGGCGATATCTCTGGTGACGGCGGGGAACCGGGGCAGGGGCCTATAAACGGCGGCGGGTCCGGCGCAGGAGAGCAGGGCCTCCAGACTGATCTCGGCGGCGAAGACCTCCCGGTCCAGGCCGTAGTTCTTTGCAGTCAGGGGATGAATCTGACCCATAATGCCCAGGAGGGTGCCGCCCACGTAAATCTCGGCGCAGCGGCCCGGGTGATAGGCGGCGTCGTCGGTTTTGGCCACGAAGGAGGCACCGGTGATGCGGAACTCGTCCAGAATCTCCTCCACGGTGCCCTTCAGGGCGAAGAAGTCCTCGCCGACGCCGTAGGCGCCCAGGGAGAGAATCTTGGGCTCATAGGCGTAGCGGCTGCCGGTGGGCTTGCCGGGCTTCAGATAAATCTTGCCAACCTCATAGAGCCGGACGGCGTCGTTGCGGTTTGCGTGGTTCCGGGCCAGAATATCCAGCATGCTGGGCAGGATGCGGGTCCGCATGACGGAGGTGTCCTCGCCCAGGGGGTTCAGAATCTTATAGGTGTCCCGCAGGGGGCTGTCCGCCGGGGTGCGTATCTTGTCCAGGGAGGAGGGGGACACGAAGGAGTAGGTGATGATTTCGGAATAGCCGCAGGCACGGCATACGCTGCCCAGGCGGTTTTCCGCCTGCTGGACCGGGCTGTAGCCGCCCACGCAGCCGCCGCTGCCCTGGAGGGTGACGGGCAGGTTATTGTACCCGTAGAACCGGGCGACCTCCTCCGCCAGGTCAGAGTAATGGGAGACGTCGCCCCGCCAGGAGGGTACTATCACGTCGTCCCCGTCCATGGAGAAGCCGATCTTCTCCAGGCAGGAGACCATGAAATCCCGGGAGATATCCGTGCCCAGAAGGCCGTTTATCTTGTCCGTGCGGAGCTTCACTCTGGTGGGAGCGGGAGGCGCAGGGAAGACGTCCACGACCCCGTCAACCACTTCGCCGCAGCCCAGCATTTCCACAAGCTCGCAGGCTCTGTCCAC
This sequence comes from Oscillospiraceae bacterium, assembly GCA_017400415.1. GTDB lineage: Bacteria > Bacillota > Clostridia > Oscillospirales > Oscillospiraceae > RUG626. The sequence continues at coordinate 5,498 of JAFPTE010000202.1, read as the reverse complement.
GGCGGCCCGGGTGTTCATAACGTCCAGGCCCTTTTCAAAGCGGCCGGAGGAGTCCGTGCGGGTGCCCAGCCTGACGGCGGTCTTCCGTACGGAGGGGCCGGAGAAGTTGGCGGCCTCGAAGAGGACCGTGGCGGTGTCGCCGATTATCTCGGAGTTGGCGCCGCCCATGACGCCGGCCACGCAGACGGGCTTGTTCTCGTCGCAGATGCACAGCATGGAGCTTGTAAGCTCGTGGGGCTTGCCGTCCAGGGTGGTGATGGTCTCCCCGTCCCGGGCCCGGCGGACGATTATTTTGCCGCCCTCCACGCAGGCGAAGTCAAAGGCGTGCATAGGCTGGCCGTATTCCAGCATAACATAGTTGGTGATGTCAACAATATTGGAGATGGGGCGCACGCCGCCGGCCCGGAGCCGCTGGCGCAGCCACAGGGGACTGGGGCCTATCTTCACGTTTTTCACCACCCGGGCGGTGTACCTGGGGCAAAGGTCCGGGTCGGCGATGGTGACGGAGACGATGTGGGCGGCGTTTCCGCCGGAGCCCTTCACAACGGGGGCGTGGAGCTTAAGCTCGGTGCCGAAGGTGGCGGCGGCCTCCCTGGCCAGGCCGATGACGGAGAGACAGTCCGGCCGGTTGGGGGTAATCTCGAATTCCACCTGGGTGTCGTCGGCGTTCATAAGGTACCGGATATCGTCACCGGGCTTTGCGTCCTCGGTGATTATCCAGATGCCGTCCTCAATGGCGTCCGGGAAGTCGTGGGTGTCCAGACCCAGCTCGCCCAGGGAGCAGAGCATGCCGCAGCTCTCAACGCCCCGGAGCTCGCCCTTTTCAATCCTCTTGCCGCCGGGCAGCAGGCTGTGGTCCTTTGCCACAGGCACCAGGTCCCCGGCCTTCACGTTCTGGGCGCCGGTGACTATCTGGAGGCTCTCGGCCCCCACGTCCACCTGGCAGACCCAGAGGTGGTCGGAATTCGGGTGGCGGTCCATGGCGGTGACCCGGCCCACCACAACGTTCTGTATCTTGTCCCAGCTGCACTCCCAGGTCTCCACCTTGGAGCCCGTCAGGGTGAGCTTTTCGCAGAACTCACGGTTCGGAACGGCGGAGACGTCCGTGAACTCGTCAAGCCATTTTCTGGAAAGTATCATTTCTGTCTCCCTCCTTAAAACTGCTTAAGAAAACGGATATCGTTTTCAAAGATAAGCCGCAGGTCCGTAATGTTGAACCGGCGCATGGCGGTGCGCTCCAGGCCGAAGCCGAAGGCCCAGCCGGAGTACTTCTCCGGGTCGATGCCGCTCATTTCCAGCACCCTGGGGTGCACCATTCCGGCGCCCAGCAGCTCAATCCAGCCCTCGCCCTTGCAGACCCGGCAGCCCTTGCCGCCGCACTCGTGGCACTGAACGTCCACCTCGCAGCTGGGCTCCGTGAAGGGGAAGTGGTGGGGACGGAACCGGGTGACGGTGCCCTTGCCGAAGAGCTTTTCCGCCACGGTGTTCAGGGTGCCCTTCAGGTCCGCCATGGTGATGCCCTCGTCAATGACAAGACCCTCAATCTGGTGGAACATGGGGCTGTGGGTGGCGTCCACCTCGTCCTTCCGGTAAACTCTGCCCGGGGCCACGATGCGGATGGGCAGGTCCCGGCTCTCCATGGCGTGGATCTGCATGCCGCTGGTCTGGGTGCGGAGCAGGAGGGTGCTGTCCTCGGTAAAATAGAAGGTGTCGCTCCAGTCACGGCTGGGGTGGCCCTCGTCGGTGTTGAGGCGGTCAAAGTTATAGACGCTCTCCTCGATCTCCGGGCCCTCCAGTATCTCGAAGCCCATGCCGATGAAGATATCCTTCATCTCGTCCAGGGCGATGTACATGGGGTGGCGGTGGCCCAGCTCGCTCTTCCTGCCGGGCATGGTCACGTCGATGCGCTCGCTTTCCAGCTTCTTTTCCAGGGCCATGGCCTCAACGGCGGCCTTGGTCTCGGCGATTTTCGCCTCAATGGCGGCTCTGACCTCGTTGGCCAGCTGGCCCATAACGGGCCGTTCTTCGGCGGGGAGTCCGCCCATCTGCTTGAGGATGGCGGTCATCTCGCCCTTTTTGCCCAGGTAACGGACCCTCAGGTCCTCCAGCTCCTGCTGGCCTGTGACGGCGGAGAGGGCGCCCAGGGCCTCCTCCTTGATCTTTTTAAGTGCTTCCTTCATTAAATCATCTCCGTAATAACGGTTTAAATATGGTCCTTCAACTTACTAATATACAATATTATCCGCCATAAAGCAAGTATTTTTTGCCCGCTTTCCGGCAGACTAAGCCCAAAGAGGGGGCGAGAGCTTGAAAAAAGCGGATTTGGCCGGGGAAATCGAGGCCCTTTTCACCGGCAGCGACGATTTCTGCAGCCGGATCGTGACCTTCGGCGGCGTGGGCGGCCGGCAGTGCCGCATAATGTATATTGACGGCCTTGTGAGCACGGCGGAGCTGGCAAGACAGGTCCTGGAGCCCCTGGGTGACCGGCAGCGGTTCCCGGAAGAGCTCGCCTGGGAGTCCTGCTTTGACCTGGCCGCCCGGGGCGGCCTTTCCGGCGCCCAGGTCCGTGACCGCCGGACCGCAGCGGAGACGGCGGCGGACCTTCTGGAGGGCTGCTGCGCCCTTGTGCGGGGCGGCCGTGCCCTGACGGCGGAGGTGAAGAGCGGGGAAAGGCGCTCCGTGGAGGCCACCAAGGAGGAGAAGGTCCTGAAGGGCAGCCGGGACGCCTTTACGGAGACCCTGCGGGTGAACACGGCCCTGGTGCGCCGCCGTATCAAAAGGGCGGACCTGCAGGTCCGTGAGATACAGGTGGGCACCTTCGCCCCCACCCCGGCGGCGGTTCTGTGGCTGGGGGATGGCCCAGGGCCCCGGCTGGCGGAGGAGACGGTCCGGCGGCTGGAGAGCATAAAAACGGAGGCCGCCCTGTCCGCCGCCGTCTTTGAGGAGAATCTGGCGGACTGCCCCCTGTCCCCCTTCCCCCAGACCATGGTCACGGAGCGGCCGGACAAGACCGCCCTGAACCTGCTGGAGGGCAGAGTTGCCGTTCTGGCGGAGGGGCTGCCTATGGCCTTTCTGGTGCCCGTCACCTTCTCCCAGCTTATGAAGGCCCCGGAGGATAACGCCCAGCACTTTATCCCCGCCTCTCTGACCACCCTCATGCGCTACTTTGCGGCCCTTCTGGCGGTGGTGACCCCGGCCTTTTACGTGGCCATGGCCGTGTTTCACCGGGAGATGCTGCCTGTGGGGCTCATGCAGTCCATTATCGACGCAAAGCGCTTCGTGCCCTTCCCCACGGCCCTGGAGGTCATCTTCATGCTGCTGGCCTTTGACCTGGTGGAGGAGGCGGGCCTCCGGCTCCCCAGCCCCGTGGGCTCCACCGTGTCCATCGTAGGGGCCCTTATCGTGGGCCAGAGCGCCGTGGAGGCCCGGGTGGTGAGCCCCCTGGTGGTGGTCTCCGTGGCCCTCAGCGGCATCGCCGCTTACGCCATCCCCTCCCGGGATATGTCCGCCGCCCTGCGCCTGGTGCGCTTCGGCCTGGTGGCCCTGGCGTCCTTTCTGGGCATGTTCGGCATCTCCCTGGGCCTGTGCCTGACCCTCTACCACCTGGCGGGCCTCACCAGCCTGAGCATGCCCTATATGAGCCCCTTTGAGCCCCCCGGCAGGGCGGAGCGGGCCCTTTTCCGCATTTCCATGCGGCGGAAGAAGGAGGCGGACCCGGACCTGTGGCAAAAAGAATAAGCGGGGCAGCCCTGTGCCTTCTGCTGGCGGGCTGCAGCTTCTTCCCCCGGGCCGGTGACGCCAGGGACCTGGACCTGGCGGTGGTGCTGGCGGTGGACGCCGGGGAGGAGTACACCGTCACGGCCCTGACCGCCCCCGGCCAGGAGACCCCGGCCCGGTGCCTTTCCGCCTCCGGGGAGACCGTCGCCCGGGCGGTGGAGGCCCTGCGGGCCGTGCCCCGGGGCGGCCAGGTGAGCCTGCACCATGTGGCAAGGCTCATCGTAAGCACAGATGCCGCCTCCGCCCTGGGGGAGATAACGGACCTGTGGGCCCGGGACCCGGAGCTGCGGCTGGGCATGGAGGTATACTTCACCGCCGGCAGCGCCGGAGAAATGCTGGAAAGGGCGGCGGAGGAGGACCGGGACCTTTCCTCGGAGCTGGCCCTTATGAAAAAGACCTTCTCCCTGCGGAGCACCGCCCTGGGCCGGGCGGCGGCCCTTCTGCAGGAGCGGGGGAATTGCACCCTGGTGTGCATAGGCTGGGAGGGCGGCCCGGAGCCTGCGGGCGAGGTGCTGCTCTTTGCGGACGGGAGGGCGGATGTGCGTGAAACGGGACCGTAACCGGGCCCTGGCCCTGTGCTTCGTGGCCTCCCTGTCCCCCCTGGGCAGGCTCCTGCCGGGCTCCGCCCTCCGCGCCTCCGGCTCCTGGGCCTTTTTGGTGACGGTGCTGGCCCTGCCGGTCTCCTGGGCGCTGGGCGGTGCGGCAGGCAGGGTGTGCAGCCGCCGGGGCGGGAAAATGCCTCCGGCTCTGGCCCTGCCCCTGGCCCTGTGGCTCTGCTTTTACGCCGGGGTAATATCCCGGGCGGCGGCGGAGCGGCTCTGCCAGGCCGTGTATCCGGAAACGAAGCCCTATATATTTATAATTGTAACCGCCCTGGCGGTGCTTGTAACCCTCCGGGGCAGGCAGGTGAGCCTGTACCGGGCTGCCCGGCTGGTGCTGCCCTTTCTGGCCTCAGCAATGGCCTTTATTTTCTTATTCAACCTGGCCAAGGTCAGCCCCGGCTGGCTCCTGCCCCGGGAGGAGTTCTCCCCCGGTGTCCTGTGGGGGCTGGTGCCGGTCATCGCCCCCTCGGGCCTGTGGCTTGCGGAGGCGGCCCTCCGGGGGGACGGGGAGGAGGTGCGGCGGCCGGGCCTCCGGTCCCTGCTGACCGCCGCCCTGGGCTGCGCCATGACCCTTCTCACCGTAGGGGCCCTGTCCCCCGGCATGGCCTCCCAGGTCCGGGACCCGGCCATGACCCTTGTGCGGGACATGGAGGTGCTGGGGTCCGATACCCGGGTGGACGCTTTGGCGGTGGCGGTGTGGATTGTGACGGACTTTGCGGCCCTTGCCCTGCTGGCCGCCCTGGCAAGGCGGGCTCTGAGCCTGGCCCTTCCCAGGCTCCGGGGGCCCGGGCCGGACCTTTTCTGTGCCCTGGGGCCCATGGCCGTGGGCTGCCTTTTCGCCGGTGCGCCGGAATTTGCCCTGGGCCCGGCCCCGTTGATAAACGCCGGGGTGTGCTATGTGTATCTGCCCCTGGGCGTACTTTTTGGAGGAAAAAATGAGAAAACGTAAGATTATTCTGGCTTTGGCGGTGCTTTTTACCGTAAATATCCTGATTATCTCCCTGGTGACCCGCTCTGCCCGGGCGGAGAGCTATCAGCGGGGGAGCGTGGGGCAGACCGTGAAGCAGGTCCAGGAGCGGCTCAAAAAGTGGGGCTACTACGCCGGGGAGATAGACGGCG
>JAFPTE010000201.1 GCA_017400415.1 Oscillospiraceae bacterium | reverse complement strand
GGGTATGCCGTACATAAGCAGGGTCAGCACAACGGAGGAGAGCAGCAGCACCCCCAGCCGGGAGAGGGCCAGGTGCACCCTGCCCTTGGGCGTACCCCGAATAAGGGCGTGGAGGCCCCGGCGCCGGTCGTCAAAGAAGGACAGCACCACCAGAATGAGACCGATGACGAAGAAGATATCACCGCCCCGGAAGCTGAGCCAGTCCGTGACCGCCAGGTCGGAGCCGAAGGACACCTGGATGCCCTGCATGGCCTCATAGTCCGCCGCAGTCTTCTGGATGTTCTTGTATACGAAGCTGTTCTTATCCTTGCCGAAGATGGAGGAGCGGCTCATCTGCTCCGCCTGCTTTTTGACGTTTTTCAGGTAGGCCTCATAGTCCCTGACATGCTTTGCCTGGGCGCCGATATCGAAGGTGGAGAAATAGCCCCGCTGCTCCGACTTGACCCCCTCGATAATCGCGTTCAGGTCCTTACCCCGCCATTTCTCCATGGCCTGGCGGTAGCCTGTTCCGTCCTCCCGGATTATCTGGAGGCCGTAGCGGATGTTGCCCATGGATTTTTCCATATAGTACATCCCCAGGCATAACAGGGGCAGGAGCAGAAGGATAATGAGCCGCCGGGTATCGGAGAGAATCCGTCTCAGCTCATTCATCTTCGTCATCCCCCAGGTAGTGGAGATACACGTCCTCCAGGGTGTTGTAGCCCATCAGGGGCCTGCGCTCCGGAGGCAGGGAGGCGATGAGCTCCTTGGGGGCGCCGCTCTTCAGGAGCTTGCCCTCCTTAAGGAGCAGGATATCCCCGGCGATGGCCTCAATATCGGAGACAATGTGGGTGGCCAGGAGCACCACCCGCTGGGAGGAGAGCTGGTATATGTAGTTTCTGAGCCGGACCCGCTCCCGGGGGTCCAGACCAGCCGTGGGCTCATCCAGAATGAGCACCTTGGGCTCGCCCAACATGGCCTGGGCCAGCAGCACACGCTGCTTCATGCCGCCGGAGAAGGAGTAGATCTTGCTGTGCTTGGCGTCGGCCAGGTTCGTAAGCTCCAGGACCCGGTCGATCTCGCTTTTTATCTGCTTGCCCGGTATCCGCTTGAGCCGGGACATATAGGCCAGGAAGGTCTCCGCCGTCATGCCCTCATAAAGGCCCTGCTGCTGGGGCATGTAGCCCAGCACGTCCCGGAAGGAGTCCCCCAGGGTCAGTATATCCTGGCCGTCAAAGGTGATGGAGCCCCCGTCACGCTTCACGTTGTCGGTGATAAGGTTCATCATGGTGCTCTTGCCGGCGCCGTTGGCGCCCAGGATCCCGTATATGCCCTCTTTGAAGGTGTACGTGAAATTGGAAAGGGCCTCCTTTTTCCCGTAGCGCTTGGTAAGGTTTTCCAGTCTGAGTTCCACTAAAACCACTTCCCTTGTGTTCTTTCCTGCATCATAACATGTCAATATACTATTGTCAACAGTTTGCTTTGCTGAAATAAAGAAAAAAGCCCCTGCCGCAAGGGCAGAGGCGTTTTTTAAGGCTTATAGTCCTTCAGAATTTCAAAGAGGGGCTGGCTGCGCAGGTCCGGGCGGGAGGAGAGAAGATTTCTGATGCTGTTTTCCGCCTCCCGGCACTCCTGGTGGAGCTCGTCCGCCGTCAGCCGCAGGGCCCCGGAGCCCAGGATTATCATCTGCTCCGGCCCGTCGGAGGTGGCCACCCGGACCCGGTGCTTTTTGCCGAGCTCGTGGGCGGTGCGCTCAATGTAGCTGTCCGCAGTCTCCGCCTCCCGGGTGTAGACGATGCTGATGCCGCAGTAGTCCGTTACGGAGCCGGTGCCGCCGGATACCTTGTAGGCGTCGTAGACCAGAATCACGTCCCCGCCCCGGAGGCCCCGGTAGTTGGCCAGGATGTCGCTCAAAAGCTTCCTGGCGGCGTCCAGGCTCTGGCGGGCCACGGTCTTGAGCTCCTCCCAGGCG
>JAFPTE010000200.1 GCA_017400415.1 Oscillospiraceae bacterium | reverse complement strand
GGATACCTTCTCCGCCATCCTTATGGACGTGCGTATGCCGGAGCTGGACGGCCTGGAGGCCGCAGCGGCCATCCGCAGCCTGGACAGGGAGGATGCAAAGCGCATACCCATCATCGCCCTGACCGCCAACGCCTTTGACGAGGATGTTCAGCGGTCCCTGCAGGCGGGCATGAACGCCCATCTGACCAAGCCCGTGGAGCCGGAGCACCTGTACCAGACCCTGGGCGAGCTGATTTACGAGGCTGAAAACGAATAAAAAAGGTGCCCGCTGCGGTTTCGCAGCGGGCTTCGCTTATTGTGCATGTTCGGCTTCAGGGGAAAGAGGCTTTCTGTAAAGCTTTGCAGCTATGAAGAGGACGGCGGCTGTCCAGAAGGCCCCCCAGACCTCCACGGACCACAGGGGCACGAGCCCCCGCTGGTACAGGGCAGGGAAGGTGTCCATGAGCATGTGCAGGCCAATAGCCAGGGGAAGAGGCCACCGCTTTTCTGCCGTGGCGCCGTACCAGACGATAACAGTGAGCCCGATGTGCAGGAGCATGGCAAAGACCCGTTCCAGAACGTTCATGGCTGCCATTCCCCAGTCAAAGGAGGCGGCCGCCCGGACAGCGGGAAGGGCAGCGGCGGCGGTCTCCTCCGTGATGTTCAGGGCCCGGAGGGCTTCTGCCCGGTCCCCGGAGGAGAACAGCACCGCCACGGCCAGGTAGGTGATTATGCTCGGCAGAAGCACCGCCAGTATCTCGATTCCCCCGTGGCCTATGCCGTACAGAACTGCATTTTCCCGGGTGCGGTCCTTTTTCAGAATGTATTTTATAACTATGTGCCGCCCGCACTCCTCAAAAATCCCCGCCGCAGCGGTGCCGTACAGCACGAAGGCGGCGGCGTTTCCGTTAATGAAGCGGGAGACGGGATTGTCTGCCAGGATGCAGAAATAGTGGAGCCCAAGCTCCAGCACCCGGGCGGAAATGATAAAGCCCAGGGCCCCGGCAAGAAGCCAGCTTATCCTTGTCTGCTGTTTATGCTTCATGCGCCAGTAAAGGAAGAAGCTGGCGGGTACGGCAGCCATCAGAAGCATCGTTACGACAAGGGCCGGGACGGCGCTGCCGCCGATGACGATGCTGTCAAATTCGCTCATTTCCCGTCACCTCCCCAGACCTCCACACAGAAGCCCTTCCGGCCGCAGGAGGTGCAGGTGAGCTTCCGGGCGGTGGGGGTGTGGTTTGCCCAGAAGGCCTCCTTCAGGGCGGGCCGGAACACCTCGTGGCACTCCGGGCAGATGTAGCTTACGTGACTGAAGTAATAGCGGCTGACGATTATTCCCCAGACGGCCGCAGCTGCGGCCCAGACCGCAAAGGGCCACCAGACGCCCTTCACAATCCAGAAAATGATGGAAAACCACTGAAACGCCGCGATTGGGATTCCGGTCAGAATCATGGCCCAGCGCATGGCCTTCAGCTTTTTTCTGCCTTCCATAACTACGGCTATGTCACCGATGGATTCCAGGGAGCAGGTCTGCCGGGCCTGCAGTCCCTTTTTCAGCTCCCGGAGCTTCGTGAGCTTCTCCTGCTTTGCGGAGATTTCGTCGGAAAGGGCAATTTCCTGCTGCTCGATCAGCAGGGAGATGACCTTCTCCGGGTGCTCCTCCCGTAGGATCTGGGATATGGCGTCAATGGGCAGGTCCAGCTCCCGCAGAAAGCATATGACCCGCATGCGCTTAAGGTCCTCATCCGAGTAGAGCCGACGCCCGCCCTCGGAGAGCTCGCTGGGGATCAGAATGCCCCGGGTATCGTAATACTGAACTGTCCGGACCGTGACGCCGCAGAGCTTTGCAACCTCTCCCGTGGTGTATTTTGACACAGCCTTCGCCTCCTTTCGCCCTGCATTTTACAACATGACGCAGCGTAACAAGCAACCCCTTACCCAGGGGGATTTTTTATTTTTGTGAGACTATGGAGGCGATTTTTTCAAAAAGCTCCGGGGAGCGGACCACGATGAGGGCCAGCTCCTCCCGGACCCGGGTGACCCCCTGGTAAAAGAGGTTGGGGTACATAAGGTCCGGATTCGGGTGGGGAATGCCCTGAAGCCTGCCGTCGGAATCGTAGCAGAAGGAGCTGTCCATGAGCATCAGCACCCGGTCAAACTCCCGGCCTATGACGTGGTGTGTGTCGAAGTCCTCCTCATAATCGGAGTAGGGGCCCGGCACGAAGTCCGGCCTTGTGTAGTTTATGAAGACGTAGCCCTTCGCCCGGAAGTATGCAATGAGCTCCTGGGCCTCGCCGGTGGTGTTGGCGTAGCATAAGCTCACGGCAGAGTAGTCCACCGGGGCCTTGGGCCGGTATCGGAGATTTCGCACCTGGGATATGAAGGCCGTCAGGTCGGCGTTTGTCCGGAGCTTTTCGGAGAGGGTGAAGACGTTTTTCCCCGCTGTCTCTCCTATGCGCCCGGAAACGCCGCTGAGCTTTTCCTTGGTGGACAGGACCTGCTCCGGGTCCGAGGAGAAGATACACACGGCCCCGGCCGCCTTTGCCCGGCGGCAAAGCTTCTCAAAGCTCTCCCGGTCCAGCCGGTGGGTCTCATCCGTCAGGATATATGCAAAGCCGGATATGTCCCGGTCCGCCGGGGAGGCCACCGTGAGGCCCTCCGTCTCCCGGCCGATGAGCTCCTGGCCGGGCAGAAGGGGGGAGCAGCTCATAAGCAAGGTGGGGGCAGAGGCTGCCAGGGTCTTGGCCAGGTCGTAGAGCAGCAGGGTCTTGCCGGTGCCGGGCCTGCCGGTTATGTGGATGAAGGCCGGGCCCGGGCGCCCTGAAACACGGAGGATTTTCCTTTTTATCTCCTCCTGGGCGGGGGTCAGAAAGTACTCCCCCCGGATGAACCGCTCCGGCGTGGCGATGGGGGAGACCAGGTAGTCCGAGGCCCGGAACAGGCCGTCAATGTGCTCTGCGTACCCGGTCCGAACTGCCCGGACCGCCCCGGCCAGGGACCGGAGGGGCACCCTTTTGAGCCCGCCGTCCTCCGTAAGGGTGTAGACCGTGCCGGAGCCTGTCTCCGCCGTGAAGAGCCGGAGCCTTCTGCCCAGGTGGGAGAGATAGTGCCGGTTTTTCAGAAGCTGGCTGAGGATCTGCTTTTCCGGCACGGGGGCGCTTTTGAGCTCGATATTCAGGCAGACCCGGTCCGTGAGCTTCAGAAGGTCGAACTCCTTGCCGATCTGGGGTATCCGGTAGGAGAAGAAAAAGCCGTCCAGGTCCGCAACCCCGAGGCCGCAGCCCATAAGGGCGTCCGTCAGAAGGCGCAGGGACTCTATCTCGTGGGCCTGGGTCCGCTGGACCCGGCGCTTCTGAGAGGCGTGCCGCTCCAAAAGGTTGAAGGGCACCTCCTCATGGAGCCGTGAAAGGGAGTATATGTTGACCGCTCTGGTCTCAAAATGTCCTCCGGCGCTCATGTCTTATTCCGCTTCCACCAGCAGGATGTGGAAATTGAGCTCCTTGCCTGCCATTTGGTGGTTTAAGTCAAAGGTGACGGTATTCTCGTCCCTGGCGGTGACCAGAGCCGGGAAGGGACGGCCGTGCTGATCCTGCAGGTACACCTGCTCGCCCGGCGCAAGCTGCTCCGCACCGGGCATCCGGGCAAGCTCAACGGTGAAAACGGCGTCCGGGTCGTACTCCCCGTAGGCCTGGGCCGGCAGAAGGTGGATGTCAATCTCCTGGCCCACGTCCATATTCTCCACGGCCCTGTCGAAGCCCTCAATCATCTGGCCGGCGCCGCAGATGAACTCCAGGGGCTCGCCCCTGTCGTAGGAGGAGTCGAACTGGGTGCCGTCGTTGAAATAGCCCCGGTAGTGGACCCGGCAGGTTTTGCCGGTGTTTTTGCCGCCGGAATGGCAGCTGCCGCAGCCGCCGCTGCCGCAGGAGTGACCCTCGCCGTGGTGATGGTCGCAGTTGGCGCCGGAGCTTATGAGCTCCCCCCGCAGGTAGGCCAGCACCGCATTGTCCGCATCGCCGCTCTGCCCGGCGCAGAGCTCGATTCCCCGCTCCGCCAGGGCGGCCTGGGCCCCGCCGCCGATGCCGCCGCAGATGAGAACGTGGATGCCCTCCCCCTGGAGAAGCTCCGCCAGAGCCCCGTGGCCGCTGCCCCCGGAGCCTATGACCCGGGCTCCGGCGATTCTGCCGTCCTCTATCTCGTAGACCTTGAAAAACTCCGTATGGCCGAAGTGCTGGAAGATATTTCCGTTATCGTAGGTTACCGCAATTCTCATTTGTGCCTCTCCTTCAGTGGCTTTTTTCCCTATTGTATCACGAAGGGGGCGGATTGTACAGCCCGATTCTCGCCCGGTCAGGGCGCCGATTTTCCCGTCATGCCGCACAAAATGGGCAGTGCGGATTTGTGCAGAGTTACAAAGATAAAAAAGCTTTGGGAAAAAGCGTAATAATCCGGCTTCACGACTGTCTTTATATACAGAGGCTCTTCAGACTATCGGTCTTGACTGGGAAGGACGAAACGCTTATAATATAATCGCCTGATTATAACTGCAAGGGTGATTAAGCTTGCTTGTTTTTCTTGCCGAGATCGATACGCCGTCTGGCCGCAAACGGTTTGAGGCCATATACAGCCGCTGGCGGCGGAAGATGATGACCGTGGCCATGAACCGGACGGAAAACCGTGACCTGGCAGAGGAGGCCGTACAGGAGGCCTTTTTTGCCATAGCCCGGAACATTGAGAGCCTGCACGGCCCGGAGGACCCACGGACCGCCGCCTACATCTACATAACCATTCAGCGAAAGTGCACGGAGCTTCTGCAGAAGGAGGGGCAGTACGTCCCCCTGGAGGAGGAGCCGCCGAAGGCTGCCCATGGGGAGAGGATAGACCTCACGGAAATCATGGGCCGCCTCCGGGAGGACTACCGCAGCGTGCTGCTGCTGCGCTTTGCGGAGGGCTACACAAACCGGGAGATTGCCCAGCTGCTGGGCCGGACCCCCGGTGCCGTTGGCGTGCTCATAAGCCGGGCCCGTGAGGCCCTGCGCAAGGAGCTTGAGAAGGAGGGATACTCAATATGAATCTGACAGATGAGCAGCTGCGCCGGCTTATGCGGGAGTATGAGCAGCAGCTCTATGCCTCCCTCCCTCCCCCCTGGGAGGGGGAATTCTCCCCGGAGTTTGAGCGGAACATGGCTGCCCTCATAAGGAAGACGGAGCGCCGGTATATTCTCCGCCGGGTCCTGCGGACCGCTGCGGCGGCGGTGCTGGTCCTGGTGATGCTGGGCGCCGTGACCCTTCTGGCCGCCCCTACTGCCCGTGCCGCCTTTGTGGGGTGGGTGAGAGAGTTCTTCCCCAAGGGGGTTTCCTACTCAGTTGAAGATACCGATGCGGAGCCCGTTCTTCCGGAGTTTGAGATAAGTGGGATTCCGGAGGATATGAAAGCGGATTTTGAGGAAAAGGATAATAACAGCTATATAGCTATGTATTATGACGTATCGGAAGAGCATTGGGTCTATATTCAGCTTACAATAGGGGGCAGCACAGTTGTCTCCTACGAGGGAGAAGACACCCCCCTTGAGGTCAAGGCCGTAAATATTAACGGCAATATAGCCCAGTATATCTATGACCCGGAGGAAGAGAGCCACGATTTTTTCTGGGTGGACGAGAGGACAAAGGTTGCAGTGGCAATCGGTTCCAACCTGGATTACTCCGTCACCCTGCACATTTGTGAAAGCTTAAAATTGTACAATTCTACAAAATAAAAATTTTATCGGCCTTAACTGTAATAATTTGCCTCCTTGACTGTCTTAATTAATAGGGCGATACGCCTGAAGACATGAGAATTATAAAAAAAGGAGATCCGACCATGAAAAAAGCCATAGCAATACTGCTCTTGCTGTCCCTGCTTCTTTCCCTCTGCTCCTGTGCAGTGACGCCGGAGGATAGGGGAGAGGAAATGCAGCGGCCCGATTTCACCACGGATGAATATATTCCGGGTTACGATGTTCCGAAAAGCGTGAATGCGCAGATTAACTTAAGGCTTCCTTATTTGGACACAAAGGATACCTTTTATTTCATCGGGGACCCGTTCGAATATGTCAGATATTACGATAAAACCACTGGAATTCTGGATTATCTCTGCTTCAAGCCCGAGTGTCAGCACAATGATGACCAGTGCGGCGCCTACTGCATGGGAGCTAAATGGACCAACAATTTCGAATTGGAGGGGAAGCTGTATATTCCGGGGCGTTATCCAGATCCTATCATTCCTGTGTCTTATCACTCATGCGTGTACACCATGGCCATAGACGGGTCTGAGCGAAGCATATGGTACGATTCGCAGTCTCCAAAGGCAAAAGAAATGGTAATTCCCGAGAGCAGCAACTCAAGCCGAAGCTACCTTCACAGAGGGTATTTATATACCGTGGGCAGTGTTCGCCACCTGGAGGATGGGGTAAGTCCTCAGTATTACGCACGAGTTTACGCAAGAAAGTATGACGGGCCCTATAATGACAGTGAATTAATATTTGAGTATAAGTTTGAGAACTCCTCCGGATCAGATTTTGTCCGCTTTGCGGGGCATTACATATATTACCTTACCTCCGAGAACGTGGGAACCCAGGATATTCAGCTGCGCCTTTTCAAAATAGATACAGTTACATGGGAAAGCCAGTTCGTAGCCCAGGTAAAAACCACAAGGACGCCTCGGGATATGTGGGTGGAGAGCGACGGCACGGTTTATATATCCATGCTTACTGGTGAAGGCTTCAAGATCGGCCTTTTCAAGGAGGAAAACGGGGAGTTTGTAAAGATTTATGAGTCATCCAGCGACATAAGAATTGCTGAGGGAATGATAGTATCTCTCGTCAAGCTGGACAAAGAAAACCACACAATCGGCATTGTTGTGCGAAATCTTCAGGGAGAGGTTATCTGCGAAGGCCCCGTGTCCCTTGAAGCCCTTGTTGAAAGCATTGGAGAAGGTATTTATGAAAGCAGAGCGGCCTTTAACATTTCTCATGTTTTCTATGAGGAGGGCAGGCTTTACCTTGTATTGAATTTCAGGGCTTCAGGTAATACCTACAGCCTTATAAGCTGCAGCCTGGGCCCCGACGGGCCGGAAAACGAGACCCTTATCTGGATTCAGGGAAAATAGGCCGGAATACTGCCGCTTCCAACCGGGATTGCTCCGTCACCCTGCACATTTGTGAAAGCTTAAAATTGTGCAATTCTACAAAATAAATATTTTATCGGCCTTAACTGTAATAATTTGCCTCCTTGACTGTCTTAATTAATAGGGCGATACG
>JAFPTE010000199.1 GCA_017400415.1 Oscillospiraceae bacterium | reverse complement strand
GGCCAGAAGGTGACGCCCATCGAGCGGGTGGGGCTCTACGTCCCCGGCGGCACCGCCGCCTACCCCTCCACTGTCCTTATGGACGCCATTCCCGCCGTGCTGGCAGGCTGCAGCCAGATCGTCATGGTGACCCCGGCCAGGGCAGGGCAGGTGCCGGACGCCATTATTGCCGCCGCCCAGGTGGCAGGGGTCCACCGGATATTCAGAACCGGCGGCGCCCAGGCCGTGGCGGCCCTGGCCTACGGCACCGAGACCGTGCCGAAGGTGGATAAGATAGTGGGCCCCGGCAACGCCTATGTGGCGGAGGCCAAGCGGCAGGTCTTCGGGGCGGTGGATATCGACATGATAGCCGGGCCAAGCGAGATACTGGCCGTGGCGGACTCCTCCGCCGACCCCCGGCTTCTGGCCGCCGACCTTCTGAGCCAGGCGGAGCACGACCGCATGGCCTCCGCCGTCCTGGTGACGGACAGCCGGGATCTGGCCCTGGAGACGGAAAAGGAGCTTTACAGGCAGCTGGAGACCCTGCCCCGGCGGGATATCGCCGGCGACAGCCTGGAGAATAACGGAAAGATTATCATTGTGGAGGATATCCTGCAGGCGGTGGAGATCTCCAACGAGATAGCTCCGGAGCACCTGGAGCTCTGCGTCCTGGACCCCTTCGCCCTGCTGCCCCTGGTGAAGAACGCCGGCAGCGTCTTCATGGGCCACAGCTGCCCGGAGGCCCTGGGCGACTATATGGCCGGGCCCAACCACACCCTGCCCACCAGCGGCACCGCCCGCTTCTCCTCCGCCCTGGGGGTGGACGATTTCGTGAAGAAGATTCAGTTTTCCTGCTTCACCTCCGACGCTCTGGCCGCCCTGGCCCCGGACGTGGCCCTCTTTGCCCGGGCCGAGGGGCTGGAGGCCCACGCCCGCAGCGCCCTTTCCAGAGGGGAGGGGCAGAGATGAGCCGCTTTTTTGCCGAAAGGTACAGGGACCTGGCACCCTACGTGCCCGGGGAGCAGCCCCGGGACAGAAGGTATATAAAGCTCAACACCAACGAGTCCCCCTACCCGCCGGCGCCGTCCGTGGCCCAGGCTGTCAAAAGGGCGGCGGAGAGCCTGAACCTGTACTGCGACCCGACCTGCACCGCCCTGCGGCAGGCTCTGGGAGAGCTTCTGGACCTGGAGCCGGAGAATCTCATCATGACAAACGGCTCCGACGAGGTGCTGGCCTATATCTTCCTGGCCTACGGCCAGCGGCCCTTCCTGTTTCCGGAGCACACCTACGGCTTCTACCGGGTGTTCTGCGACCTTTACGGGGTGGAGTACAGCCGGGTCCCCCTGCGGGAGGATTTTTCCATTGACGTTGAGCCCTATATGGACAGCCGGTATAACGTGATTTTCGCCAATCCCAACGCCCCTACGGGCCGGGACCTGCCCCTTTCGGATATTGAAAGGCTCCTGAACGCCTCCCCGGACCGGCTGGTCATTGTGGATGAGGCCTATGTGGACTTCGGGGGAAGCAGCGCCCTGGGCCTTATGGGAAAGTACCCAAACCTCATCGTGGTCCGCACCTTCTCCAAGTCCCGGTCCCTGGCCGGGGGACGGCTGGGCTTTGCCTGCGCCCAAAAGGAGCTTATTGCGGACCTGGAGGCCATACGGTACAGCCAGAACCCCTATAACGTCAGCGCCCTGACCCAGAGCGCCGGCCTTGCCACCCTTCGGGAGGAGGTCTATTACCGGGCCTGCGCGGAGAAGATAAAGCACAGCCGCTCCGTCATGACCTCGGGGCTGGAGGCCCTGGGCTTTACGGTGGTGCCCTCCAAGGCAAATTTCGTCTTTGCAAGGGCTCCGGGCCTTTCCGGCCGGGCGCTCTATGAGGGCCTCCGGGCCCGGGGAGTTCTGGTGCGGCACTTTGAAAAGGCCGGGATCGAGGATTACGTCCGCATAACCGTGGGAACGCCGGAGGAGACTCTGGCCCTCCTGGCGGAGTGCGGCAAGGTATTGGAGGAAGGAAAATGAGACGTTACGAGCTAAAAAGAACCACCAAGGAGACGGATATCGGCCTCATGCTGGAGCTGGACGGCACGGGAAAATCGAATGTTGTCAGCGGCGTGGGCTTCATGGACCACATGCTGGACCTGCTGGCCGCCCACGGCAGGCTGGACCTGGTCCTGCGGTGTGAGGGCGACACCGATGTGGACGACCACCACTCCGTGGAGGATATAGGCATCGCCCTGGGGGAGGCCCTCCGGGCCGCCCTGGGGAAGAAGGAGGGCATAAACCGCTACGGCAGCGCCATGATCCCCATGGACGAGGCCCTGGTCCTCTGCGCCCTGGACCTTTCCGGCCGGGCGGAGGTCCGGTGGAACGTGGAGATACCCGCCCAGAAGGTGGGCACCTTCGATACGGAGCTCTGCGAGGAGTTCTTCAAGGCCCTGGCCCGGTCTGCGGGCATGACCCTGCATCTGCGCACCTTGGACGGCACCAATTCCCACCACATCATCGAGGCCTGCTTCAAGGCCTTCGCCCGGGCCCTGCGCCAGGCGGTCAGGGTGGACCCGGAGCTTAGGGGGGAGATACCCTCCTCCAAGGGAAGCCTATGACGGCGGTGGTGGACTACGGCGTAGGGAACCTGTTCTCCCTGCGCTGCTCACTGGGCGCCATAGGACAGGATACCGCCGTCACCGGCGACGGAGGGGAGATACTCCGGGCGGACAGGATAATCCTGCCCGGGGTGGGGGCCTTCGGGGACGCTGCGGAAAAGCTCCGGGAAACGGGCCTTGACGCAGTTCTGAAGGAGGCGGCACAGCGGGGCATACCCATCCTGGGCATCTGCCTTGGCATGCAGCTTCTTTTCGAGGAGAGCCGTGAGTACGGCCGCCACCGGGGGCTGGGGCTTATTGAGGGCACCGTGGAGCCCCTTCTGGGTGACATCCCGGCGGGGCTGAAGGTGCCCCAGATGGGCTGGAACGCCCTGGATATAGTCCGGCAGGACTGCCCCATTTTCCGTTACACCTCCCCCGGGGAGCACTTCTACTTTGTGCACTCCTATTACGGAAAAAACTGCGCCGCCTCTCTGGCCGCCTCCTGCGAGTACGGCATTCCGGTGACGGCGGCGGTGTGGCGGGGCAGGGTGTTCGGCTGCCAGTTCCACCCGGAGAAGAGCGGCCGGGCAGGGC
>JAFPTE010000198.1 GCA_017400415.1 Oscillospiraceae bacterium | reverse complement strand
GACCGACGTCCTGAAGATCCCCGCCGACCTTCTCTGGCCCTCGGTCTACGAGAAGGACGACGAGGCCTTCCGCATCTGGCATGAGGAGATCGGTCTTCCCGAGGAGCGGATCACACGTCTCGGCAAGGATGACAACTTCTGGGAGATCGGCGCGGGTCCCTGCGGCCCCTGCAGCGAGATCTATTTCGACCGCGGCCCGGCCCGCGGCTGCGGAAAGCCCACATGCCGTCCCGGCTGCGACTGCGACCGGTATATCGAGATCTGGAACAACGTGTTCAGCGAGTTCAATAACGACGGCAACGGCAACTACACCCCCCTGCCGCAGCAGAACATCGACACCGGTATGGGCCTGGAGCGCCTGGCCTGCGTGATGCAGGACGTGGAAAACCTCTTCGAGGTGGACACCGTCCGCCGCATCATGGGACACATCAGTAAGATCGCCGGGGTCGCCTACGGCGAAAACGAGAAGAGCGATATTTCGCTTCGCGTGGTGACCGACCACATCCGCTCCACCACCTTCCTGGTGTGCGACGGGGTGCTTCCCTCCAACGAGGGGCGCGGCTACGTGCTCCGCCGCCTGCTCCGCCGGGCAGCCCACCAGGGCAAGCTTCTGGGCGTGAACGAGCCCTTCCTCTACAAGGTCTGCGATATGGTCATCCATGAGAACGCCTTCGCTTATCCGGAGCTCCGGGAGAAGAAGGAGTATATCACCCGGGTCATCAAGGTGGAGGAGGAGAACTTCGCCAAGACCATCGACACCGGCATGCGCATACTGAACGATATGATTGAGAGCCACAAGGCCGCAGGCACCGCCGTCATCACGGGGGAAGAGGCCTTCAAGCTCTATGATACCTACGGTTTCCCCCTGGACCTGACGGAGGACATACTCTCCGAGGCTGGCCTCACCGCCGACGAAAAGGGCTTTGCCGCCCTTATGCAGGAGCAGAGAGAACGCGCCAGAGCCGCCAGAGGCGATATGTCCAACGCCTGGCAGGGCCTGGACCTGGGCCTTGACAACACCCCCACCGCCTTTGTGGGCTACGATACTCTCCAGACCAATGCGAAGGTCCTTGCCATCGTGGCCGACGGGGAGCTTCGGGACGAGATAGGCGCCGGAGCAGAGGCCATCGTTGTCCTGGATAAGTCCCCCTTCTATGCGGAAATGGGCGGCCAGGTGGCTGACCACGGCACCATCGGCGCCTTCAAGGTCACCGACGTTCAGAAGAACAAGGGAGGCAAGTTCCTCCATCACGGCGTGCTGTCCGTGGGCCTGCTGTCCGTAGGCGATACGGTCTCCGCCCAGGTGGATAAGGACCGCCGTGCCGCCATCATGCGTGCCCACAGCGCCACCCATCTGCTGGGCGCCGCCCTCCGCCAGGTTCTGGGCGACCACGTGCACCAGGCCGGCTCCCTGGTGGAGCCCGATAAGCTCCGCTTTGACTTTACCCATTTCTCCGCCATGACCGCCCAGGAGATAAAGGACGTGGCCTCCATCGTCGCCAGGGAAATACTCTCCGGTGACAGTGTTTCCGTCCGGGAGATGCCCATCGCCGAGGCCCGCAAGCTTGGCGCCCAGGCTCTGTTCGGCGAGAAGTACGGCGAGATCGTCCGTGTGGTCACCATGGGAGATAACTTCTCCGTGGAGTTCTGCGGCGGTACCCACGTGGACAACGTGGCGAAAATCGGCCCCTTCCGCATCACCGGCGAGTCCTCCATCGCCTCCGGCGTCCGCCGCATCGAGGCTGTCACCGGCATGGCCTTCTATGAGGAGGACGAAAAGCTCGTCTCTGCCGTTGAGACCGCTTCCCAGGTGCTGAAGACCACTCCCGGCGAGCTTGTGGAGCGCATCAAGGCCAATATTGAGGATGTCCGAAAGCTCACCAGAAGCGTGGAGAGCCTGAAGGACAAGCTCCGTGCCGGTGAAATCTCCGAGTTCATGGCCTCTGCCAAGAATGTGGGCGGCCTTAAGGTCATAACCCTCTCCCGTCAGGGCCTTTCCACCGATGAGCTCCGCAAGATCGGCGACGAGATAAAGAGCCGTGACGAAGCTGTCGTTGCGGTTGTGGCCGGCGTGGACGCCGACAAGCTGACCTTCCAGGCCGTATGCGGCCCCAAGGCCATTGAGAAGGGCGTCAAGGCCGGGGACATCATCCGCCAGGTCACCGCCATGTGCGGCGGCAAGGGCGGCGGCAGACCGGACAGCGCCATGGGCGGCGGCAAGGACGTGCTCATGCTGGACAATGCTCTTGCCATCGTGGATAACTATGTTGCCCTTAAGCTGGGCGTGAATTGAGGAGGAAGCTATGGAAGACTGCCTGTTTTGCAAGATAGCGGAGGGTAAAATCCCCTCCACCAAGGTCTATGAGGACGAGCTCTGCTATGCGTTTCTCGATATAAACCCTCTGGCACCTACCCATATCCTTGTGATTCCCCGCCGCCACATTGACTCCTGCGCCGTGCTGACCCAGGCCGATGAGGCCCTGATAGGCCACATCTTCACCGTTATAGCTGAAATCGCCCGTCAGCAGCACCTGGACAATGGCTTCCGTGTGGTCTCCAACGCCGGTGAGGAGGCGGGCCAGACCGTGAAGCACCTGCACTTCCATATTCTTGCGGGCCGACCCATGACCGCAAAAATGAACGACAGAATGGCATAAAAATCGCCGCCGGGCCCTGCCCGGCGGCTTCTCTTATACTGCGGCGGTGAACTTGCCCCGGACCTTGTCGACGGAGGGCTGGGGCACCTCCTGGGTGGGGTACCAGCCCTTGGCTGCCATGGCCTTGTAGATGGTATCCTGGTCGGTGAGGGCCTGCCGGAGGGCTGTGGTGAAGGCAGTGCGGACCTTGGGAGTGGGGGATTCGATAGCCCCGTGAAGGTAAAGGTCACAGATTCCCTTCTGCACGATGAGCAGATTCTGCATAATGCACTTGTCGTCCATTTCTCTGCCTCCTTAAAGCACGGAGTAAAAACCGCCGAAGGTGGTCCTGCTGGCCTCTGACACGGCATTTACAACCTTTTTGAGCTGGGGGTCCACCAGCTGAGAGGCGGCCTCGGAGCACTTCTTAACCATGAAATCGGCGTGGTCCAGGCTGTCCTCAACGTAATTGAGTTCCTTCTGAGTCATAAAAAATCACCTCGGAGACAGTATCTCCGGGGTGATGCTATTTATGCACGGAAAAATAGTTTTCGGCGTTCCGGCGGTCCTGGGCCATGTGCTGGCGCAGCTCCTCCGTAGAGGAAAAGCGGATTTCCGGCCGAAGGAATTTATGGAAATTGACCCTTATGCGTCTGCCGTAAAGGCTGCCGGAAAATCCGAAGAGGTTTGATTCCACCGTTACCCGGTCCCTTCCGCCAACAGTGGGCCGCACGCCGATGTTGGTTACGGCGCCGCAGCTCTCTCCGCCCTCAATTTCAACGGTGGTGACGTATACGCCGTGGCGGGGGATAAGCACGTTGTCCTCATACGAGATGTTCACCGTGGGAAAGCCCAGACCCCGGCCGATTCGAAGCCCGGTCTGCACAAAGCCGGAGACGGAGTAGCTGTGGCCCAGGTACAGGTTCGCCATCTCCACGTCGCCGGCCTCCAGGGCCCTGCGAATGGCGGTGGAGGAGACGGTTTCGCCGCCGACGGTGACCTTGCTGCACACAGCGCAGGGTATGCCCATCTGGCTGCAGCGCTGAGAGAGAAGCTGAGCGTTGCCGGCACCTTTGTAGCCGAAGCGGAAGTCGTACCCTGCAACGAGCCCTCCGGCGCCGAAATCGTTTATAAGCAGGTCAATAAAGTCCTGCCAGGGCATGCGCCGCAGCTCATCATTGAAGTGGAGGAAGTACACGTCCGGGATGCCGTAAAAGCGCAGTATATCCTGCCGCCGGTCATAGGGCGAGGATATGAGAGAGACGGACTTCACCGGGGGCACATCGAAGGAGATTACGGCCGGCTTTGCGCCAAGCTCCGCCGCCAGGGCCTTTGTCCGTTCAAGAAGGGCCCCGTGGCCTATATGTACCCCGTCGAAGAAGCCCAGGGCGAAAATGCTTTTTTCCATTTCAGACCTCGAAAAAGTTCTTTACGGTGGTGCATACCCCGTCTGCACAGGAGCCCAGCAGAAGGAAGTTTCCGCCCTCATCGTAGACCCGCACCGGGCCGGAGAGCTCCGGGGAGCAGGGGAAGGGGTTGCCGCATTTTGCAAGAGTCAGGGCCCTGTCGGAAACGTTGACGGATGGGTGCATCCTGAACATGGAGTCCAGAGGGAGCACATGGCCTCTGCGCCGGTCCTCGTCCTCCTCAATAAGGGTGAGAAGGCTCACTGAGTCTGCCAGGGTGTAGCCTGCCGCCTGGGTGCGCCGGAGGGAGGACATGCAGGCGCCGCAGCCCAGGGCCTGCCCGATGTCGTTTATAAGCGTGCGGATGTAGGTGCCCTTGGAGCACCGGACACGGATTACATAATCACCGCCCTGGGAGCCTATAAGCTCCAGGGAGTGAACGGTTATCTCCCGGCTCTTCCGCTCCACGGTAACGCCCTTCCGTGCCAGGTCATAGAGCTTCTTTCCGCCGATTTTTACGGCGGAATACATGGGAGGCACCTGGAGCTGGGGGCCCGTAAACCGGGACAGCACAGCGGCAAGCTCCTCCGGGGAGACCTGGGCGGCACAGGATGACATAATACTTCCGGTTATATCCTGGGTGTCGGTAACAAGGCCCAGGCGGACCCCGGCCTCATAGGTTTTGGAGGAGTTTTCCGAGTAGCTGGCCGCTCTGGTGGCACGGCCCAGGAAAACCGGCAGCACGCCGGTGGCCATTGGGTCCAGGGTGCCCCCGTGGCCGATTCGCCTTTCATGAAAAAGCCCCCGGAGCTTGGAACAGACATCCTGGCTGGTCCAGCCTGAGGGCTTGTCGATTATAAGGATCCCGTTCACTTATAGGCCTCGCCGATGGCTTCCAGGATAACGGGCACTGCGTCCATTGGGGCAACCTCCAGCTCGCAGCCAGCGGCCATGGCGTGACCGCCGCCGCCGAACTTTGCGCAGATCTCGGAGACGTTCACCTCGCCGGTGGAGCGCAGGGAGAGCTTGGCAAAGCCCTTGTCGTTCTCCTTGATGAGGACGCCCACCTGGGTGCCGGCCACCTTGCCGGGCAGGGAGGCCATATCGTCCACATCCTCCTCCGTGGCGCCGAAGGAGTTTATAAGCTCCCTGGTGAGCACGGCCACCTGGACCTTGCCGTCCTGGGCGGTGATGAGGTTTGACATGAGGCTGGCTTCAACCTTGATGCGGGCAGGGGAGAAGGTGCGGAACATGGCCAGGTTGATTTTTGCAATCTCGGCGCCGTAATCGCACAGCTGGGCCGCCGCCCGGAAGGAGGCGGCGTTGGTGTTGCCGTACTGGAAGCAGCCGGTATCCGTGGAGAGGGCCACATAGAGGGCGTTGGCCTCCTCCTGGGTCACGTTTCCGCACAGGGCCTTGATGACCTCAAGGATTATCTCGCCGCAGGCGGAGGCGGTGCCGTCCAGCAGGACGTTTTCCCCGAACATGGTGTTGGAGGAGTGGTGGTCAATGGCCAGGTCAATGCGCTGGGGGAGCCTGTCGCCCAGCATGTTGAGGCTGGCCACGTCCACGGTGATGATATATTCGTTTGTAATCTGGAAGCCCCGGCGGGTAAAAAAGCGCTCACAGTAGGGCAGATAGCGCTCCGTGGCGCCGCCGTTGCGCAGAAGCACGGCCCGCTTGCCCATCCGCCGCAGGGCGGAGCACAGGGCGGCGGATGAGCCCAGGGTGTCGCCGTCGGGCCGGCGGTGGGTCAGGATAACGTAGTTATTGTGGGTGCGGAGGATATCAGCCGTCTGACGGATTGTCACTTGCTTCATCGGTCTCTTCCTTTATATCTAGATTAGAGATGAGCTGGGAAATATGGGCGCCGTACTCCATGGACTTGTCCAGCTCAAAGGTGAGCTCCGGCACGTTGCGCATCTGGACTCTTCTGCCCAGCTCCCGGCGCAGATAGCCGGAGGCGGAGCGGAGGCCCCGCATGAATTCCTTTTCGCTCTCCAGGCCCAGGACGGATACAAACACATGGCAGTATTTAAGGTCCGGGGAGGTGTTCACCGCCGTGACGCTTATAAGGCCCTGGTGAAGCCTGGGGTCCTTTATGTCACGGAGGAGGTTGGAGAGGCACAGGCGAATATCCTCATTGGTTCTGCTTATTTTCTTTGATGGCATTGGAAACCTCACTTTTCGGTCACAAAAACTTTGCGGGAGGGGCACTCCCGCAAAGCAATCAGTCTTTGATCTCTTCCATTACGAAGCACTCGATAACGTCGCCGACCTTCACGTCGTTGAACTTCTCCACCTGCATGCCGCACTCATAGCCGGAGGCAACCTCACGGACGTCGTCCTTGAAGCGGCGCAGGGAGGCCAGCTCGCCCTCGAAGATGACCACGTTGTCCCTGAGCACACGGACAGAGCAGCCCCGCTGAATCTTGCCGTCCTGAACGTAGCAGCCGCAGACGGTGCCCACCTTGGAGACCTTGTAGGTCTCCCGGACCTCGGCGTGGCCGATGACGTTCTCCCGGAACTTGGGGGCCAGCATGCCCTTGGTAGCGGCCTCGATTTCGTTTATGCAGTCATAGATGACCCGGTACATGCGGATGTCCACGTTGGAACGGGCGGCGGAGTCCTTGGCGGCGTTGTCCGGCCGCACGTTGAAGCCCACGATGATAGCGCCGGAGGTGGCGGCCAGCATAACATCCGACTCATTGATGGCGCCCACTGCGCTGTGGATGACCT
>JAFPTE010000197.1 GCA_017400415.1 Oscillospiraceae bacterium | reverse complement strand
GTGCCGCCGCCGATAAGGGCGATGGGCTTGTTGCCGGCCTGCTGGAGCCGCTTCATCAGGGTCAGGGCCATGAAGTGGCCGGCGGTGAGGCTGTCCGCCGTGCAGTCAAAGCCGATGTAGAAGGTGGCCTTGCCGGCGTTCACCATCTTTCTGATCTCTTCCTCGTTGGTGACCTGGGCGATAAGGCCCCGGGCCACCAGTTCCTCATAAATTTCCATATAAAACACTCCTGTGTATTTCTTATCTTAATCTGACTTACATTTCCACCGCTTTTTCCACGTCTTCCTTTATGACGACGGTCAGGTCCTCCACGGTGGGGGCCTCTATCTGGGCCACACGGTCAGAGTGGACGGAGACCACGTTTTCAAAGATGTTCCGCACGTCTCTGGCGTTGCCGAAGTTCTCGTCCCGGGTCTCGTAAAGGGCCTGGAAGTGGTTTTTCAGGAACTGGGCGGCCTCATCGTTCAGGGTGTACTTGTTCTTCTTGCACATGACCTCAAAGATGCGGTACAGCTCGTCCCCGTTGTAGTCCTCAAAGACGAAGTAGCGGTTGAAGCGGCTCTCAAGGCCCGGGTTGGAGTGGATGAACTTCTCCATGAGCTCCTCGTACCCGGCGACGATGACCACCAGGTCCTTCCGGTTGTCCTCCATAGCCTTAAGTATTGTCTCCACGGCCTCGTGGCCGAAGTCGTTGGTGCCCTCGGCGCTGGTGAGGGAGTAGGCCTCGTCAATGAACAGCACGCCGCCGATGGCCTTCTTGACGGCCTCCTGGGTCTTGATGGCGGTCTGGCCTACGAAGCCCGCCACCAGCTGGCTCCGGTCCACCTCCACCAGCTGGCCCTTCGAAAGAACGCCGATGGCGTAATAAAGCTGGCTTATGAGCCGGGCCACGGTGGTCTTGCCGGTGCCGGGGTTGCCCATGAACACCAGGTGCAGGCTCATGGCCGGGGTGGGCAGATTCTGCTCCTCCCGGAGCTTGCGGACCTTGGCCAGGTTAATGAGGCTGCGGACGTTGGCCTTTATCTTCTCCAGGCCCACCAGGCTGTCCAGCTCCTCCAGGAGCTCGTCCAGATTGGGAGTCTCCGGGCTCTCCTCGGCGGCGGTCTTGGGTGCCGTGGGAGCCAGGGCGTTCTCCTTCTCCATCTCCTTCAGAAGCTTCTGAGCGGCCTCGTCCGCCTCGTCCATGGAGGATTTCAGGGAGTTCATGTCGGTCCTGGTCTTCCCCACTCCCGCCTTTTCGCTGATGGAATCCAGCATATCGTTGAGGTGCTTAAGGTTGTCAAGGTAGGAGCCTGCCGGACGGAGGCCGTAGCTGTTGAAGTCTACGTTCAGGCCGTAATCCTTTCTGTTTTTGTCCTTGGGAGCCATGATTTCACCTCGAAAAGTTTAAAAATCTGCGTTGCCTACGGTACGGGGATGGAGCTCCACGTCACGGATGTTGGAAACGCCCGTCAGGTACATGACCATGCGCTCAAAGCCCAGGCCGAAGCCGGCGTGGCGGCAGGAGCCGTACTTCCGCAGGTCCAGATACCACCAGTAGTCCTCCTCCCTGAGGCCCAGCTCCTTCATTCTGGCGGTGAGCACCTCCAGGCGCTCCTCACGCTGGCTGCCGCCGATAATCTCGCCGATGCCGGGCACCAGGCAGTCCGTGGCGGCAACGGTCTTCCCGTCGTCGTTCTGGCGCATATAGAAGGCCTTTATCTCCTTGGGATAGTCGGTGACGAACACCGGCCGCTGGAAGATGACCTCGGCCAGGTAACGCTCATGCTCGGTCTGGATATCGCTGCCCCACTCCACGGGGTAATCGAACTTGTCGTTGTTCTTCTTGAGAATCTCGATGGCCTCGGTATAGGTGACCCTGCCGAACTTGCTGGCGGCCACATGCTCCAGCCGCTCACGGAGGCCCTTATCCACGAAGGAGTTGAAGAAGTCGATCTCGTCCGGGCAGTTTTTCAGAACATAATTGATGATGTACTTGAGCATGGCCTCCATGCACTCAATATCGTCATCCAGGTCGGCGAAGGCCATCTCGGGCTCTACCATCCAGAACTCGGCGGCGTGGCGCTGGGTGTTGGAGTTTTCCGCCCGGAAGGTGGGGCCGAAGGTGTACACATCGCCGAAGGCCATGGCAAAGTTCTCGGCGTTCAGCTGGCCGGAGACCGTAAGGTTCGTGGCCTTGCCGAAGAAGTCCCGGGAGAAGTCCACGGTGCCGTCCTCCTTGCGGGGCGGGTCGTTGGGGTCGATGGTGGTGACCCGGAACATCAATCCTGCGCCCTCGGCGTCGGAGCCGGTGATGATGGGGGTGTGGACGTACACGAAGCCCCGGTCCCGGAAGAACTCATGGATGGCCTGGGCAGCCGCAGCACGGACACGGAAGGTGGCGGAGAAGAGGTTCGTTCTGGGCCTCAGGTGCTGGATGGTGCGGAGAAACTCCACGGAGTGGCGCTTCTTCTGCAGGGGATAATCCGGGGAGGAGGCGCCCTCCAGGCAGACCTCATGAGCCCGGAGCTCAAAGGGCTGCTTGGCCTCCGGGGTGAGCACCAGCTCGCCCCTCACAATAAAGGCGGCGCCTACGTTCTGGCGGACCATATCGTCATAATTAGCTACGCTCTCACGGCTCAGCACCACCTGCAGATTTTTGAAGGAGGAGCCGTCATTGAGCTCGATGAAGGCGAAATTTTTCATGTCACGGATGGTGCGGGCCCAGCCCATAACGGTGAGCTGCGCTCCGGCGAAGGAGGCCGGGGCATCGTAAAGCTTGCGGATTCTTGTTCTTTGCATTTTGACCATTTCCTTTATATAAAATCTTGTCACTTACGGATTATGACCCGCTGGATAATCTCCACGCAGGGCTCGGAGAGCAGAACGCCCTGGCCGGATTCAATGCGGCCCACGGCCATGGAGACCTTGCCGGACTGGGCGTAGTACATGAGCTTATCCCGGGAAACCGTCTGGAACTCCGGAATGACGCCCATTATGTTGCAGATGGCCTTCACTGCCTCCGCCTCACGGCCTGCGGGAAGGCCGTTCTCGTCCAGATAGCTCACAGGCTCCAGGTCGCCGCAGAAGGCCACGGTGACCCTGGGCGCATCGGCAGGCACCTTGTCCTTCGCCCTCTCCGGGTTCTTTTTAAGCTCCGCAACGGCGGAGTTTATGCGGCGGATAAGGCCCGTGTTCTCCTGGCTGACGGCAATACGGTAGGAGGCCTTGTAGATGGGGTCCGGAAGCTCGCTGATGCCCCGGTTGGATACCAGGCTGTCGGCCTGGGCCCCCTCGCATATGGCGGCGTCGCAGCTGCCGGAGGAAAGGGCCTCCAGAAGCTCCTCCAGGGTGGCGTACTCACGGACATAGGCGCCAAGGCCCATCTCGTTTATTATGGCAGCGGAGGAGGAGCCCGCCAGAACTCCGATATTCTTTCCGGGCAGATCACGAAGGCTCTTTACGGTGCCCGCCGGAAGGTTTGAGGCACAGGCGGTGAGAAGAAGGGCCAGAGCCAGGGCCAGGATAATAAGTTTTCTGTGTTTCATATGTAAAAACCTGCTGATTTTCAGATTTGGATTAGGCGTCCATATATTTTATAACATTTTGCCGCTTTAATCAACAGGTTTTTCCGATTTTTCCTTATTACCGGTTTTTTTCCTCTTCCAGGGCCCGGATTGCGGCCCTCATTCTGTCCAGGGAGCTCCGGGCCTGGGCCTCGCTCTCCCCTTCCGCAGCCACCTCAAGGCCCGTTCCGTCCTCCGTGGCCCGGACCCGGGCGGAGCCCAGCACCAGGCCCGCCGCCGGCTCAAGGGCCATCTCCGGATACGCCGCCAGCCGCCCCAGGGCAAAGGCCGCCGGCAGACCGGAGGTGAACACCTCGTGAAGGACCGTGGGCGACGGCACAGCCTCCATAAGCTCACGGAGGCTCACGGACCGGCAGCCCATGGCGTCCGCTATGAGGGCGGCGCAGTAGGCCCCGTCAAAGTGCCTGCCGTACACGTCTGCCCCCAGGCCGCCTCCGGGCAGGATGGAAACTCCCCGGCTCTGCAGAAGCCTCCGGACGCTGACGGGCACCCCCTCCGGCAGGCAGAGGGCGCCGTCCCGTTCCCCGGCCTCCAGAAGGGCCGCCCACAGGAGCCTGTCGGAGCTGATTTCCTCCCCGGTCTCGTCCTCCGCCTCCAGTCTGTATCCCCCCTCCGAGGCCCGGAAGCCGGGCACCCCCGGTCCCGGGAAGTCCAGGCTGCAGCCCGTCAGCACCAGGACCTGCTTGAGGGCCCGGCCCTCGGGCCCCCGGACGGTGACGGATACCTCCGGCAGGCCTATTCGGCTTGCCCTGCCCAGGGCGCAGGCGGCCAGGTACGCCCGGCCGGTGCCGGTCTGGAACACCAGCTGCCCCGTTCTATCCCCCGTGTGGCAGCCGGAGGCCCTCACAAGGCTCCCCACGGTCTCCGCCCCGGCCTGTGTGCCCTCGGGGCCGAAGAAGCTCACCCGGAGCATATCCCCCTCCCGGCGGAAGAAGGCGCCGGAGGAGGCGTGCCTCTGGGCACAGAACCAGCTCATAGCCGCCTCAAAGGGCGCATCGGTCAAAATGGCGTCACCGCCGCCGAAGCGGACCCCGCAGGCGAAGAGCCGGGCCGCCGCCTCGCAGTCCTGGCTGTACCAGCCCACGGCGCAGCGCCCGCCCTCACCCAGCCGTGCCCCCATGCACAGAAGCTTTTCCGGCCCCAGGGCTCCACGGATGGGCCCCACTGCCTCAGAGCCCCTCATAACGGCGGGCTCCAGGTCCCCCTGGTGCCGCACAAGACCGGTGACGGAAGCCCCCTCCGGCACCCGGATGCCCGGCCAGATTTTTGTTCCGGCGGCGATTTTTGCCCCGGCTCCCACGGTCACCCCGTCCGCCAGGACAGCACCGGGTCCGATTTCCGCCCCGGGACCTATCTTGCAGTCACGGCAGATCAGGGCCTCCGGCGACACCTGTGCCCCCTTGTGCTCCTGCTCCGCCATGGGCTCCAGAGGAAGCTTGAGCCTTCCGGCCGCTGCATCCCGCCGGGCCCGGTTAAGCTCCGCCGGGGTGCCCAGGTCCCGCCACTGGCCATCCATAACAAGCCCCCGCAGGTCATAGCCCCGGCCGAGAAGCATGGGAAAATGGTCCCGGCCGAAGTCCCAGCTGCGGCCCCCTGGAATGGCCAGAAGGGCCCGGGGCGAGAGGATATAGATGCCGGTGTTCACGCTGTCCGCCGTCACCTGGCTCCACCGGGGCTTTTCGGAAAAGGCCAGGACGCGCCCCTCCCCGTCCGTATTCACGGTGCCGAAGGAGGTTGGCCTGTCGGTCCTGTAAAGGGCCATGACCGCATCTGCCCCGGTTTTCCGGTAAAATTCCATGAGCTGCCCCAGGTCGAAGGTGAATATCCCGTCCCCGGACAGGACCAGCACCTCCTCCGCAGGGTCCCCGACGGCCTTCCGGACCCCGCCGGCGGTGCCCAGGGGCCTATCCTCCAGGCTGTACGTGAGCTTCATGCCCAGCCTTGCGCCGGTGCCGAACCAGTCCGTAATGACCTCCGGCAGGTACCGGAGGGTCAGGGTGACCTCCTCAAAGCCCAGGTCCCGGAGGGTCCTGAGGGTGTATTCCAGAATCGGTCTGCCGCCCAGCTCCGCCATGGGCTTCGGCCTGTTTGCCGTTACGGGCAGGAGCCTGCGCCCCTCGCCCCCGGCCATTATTATTGCTTTCATTGGCTTCTCTCCTGTTTTTTTCCCTATTTTCCCCGGAGAGAAGAAAAAATATTAAAAGTCGGTATTGTGAAGACATGCCGAAAATGTTATAATTATGTGTATACGTGAAAATAGGCCCATTATAGTCTGAAAGGACCATGCCCGTGAAGCTCCGCCGCCGGCTTTTCAAAATACTGATACTTGTCTCGGTTGCCTATGCCACTGTCATGATGTGGCACTGGCAGATAGGCTTTACCTTCTTTACCCAGCTCTCCAACCTCTTCACCGCCGCCGTCATACTGGCGGAGCTCATATGGGACGGGGGGCTCCTGCGGTACCTGAAGTTTGCCGCCCTGGTCTCCATCACCGCCACAGGCCTTGTGTTTTTAACGGTGCTGGCGCCCATGGAGCCCCGGGGCCTCCTGGCGGCCTACGCCCAGGACCACTGCGCCAGCCTCTGCCTCCACCTTCTGACCCCTGCTCTCACCCTTGCGGATTTCTTCGTCAATGACCGGACCTACCCCTGGAGGCTGCGGCACGTGACCTTCTCCCTGGTGCCTCCGGCAGCCTGGTTTTTGTTCATACTTTTTCTCGGTGCCTGCGGGGTCCGCTGGGGCGCAGAGGGCGCCATGACGGCCCCCTACCCCTTCCTGAACTACGCCGCCCCGGCCGGGTGGTTCGGCTTTGAGCCGGGCTCCTACAGCTTTGAGACCTTCGGCATCGGCGTTTTCTACGCAATCCTTTTCATGCTTCTGGCATTATTCCTTCTGGGCCTGGGGCTGCTGGCCCTGAGCCGCATGAGCTTACATAAATCTGAAAGGAGCGTCAGCCTTGAATAGAACACTCAAGCAGGTCCTGGAATCCTCCGACTTTTTGTTTTTCATCATGCTCATAATCTTTGCCGTGGCCACCTTCTTCTTCGGCAGGTATGAGCTCTACCTCTCCGCCATTGAGCTGGGGGCCGTGGTGCTGCTGTACATTTACATCCGCATTTCCGGCAAGCGCCGGGGCCAGGAGATGCTCAACTACATCGAGTCCGTCTCCTCCAACATCGACTCCGCCGCCAAGAACACTCTGACAAGCTTCCCCCTGCCCATGGCCATCTTCACCCTCAGCGACAACCAGCTAATCTACGCCAACGACGCCTTCCTGGAGGTCTCCGGGGAGCGGGACCACATCTTCACCGTGAAGGTCAGCGACATACTGCCGGGCTTCACCGCCCGGTGGCTCATGGAGGGCAAGAACGAGTGCCCGGAGCTCTTCACCCTGGGGGGCAGGCGGTTCCGGGTCTTCGGCTCCCTGGTCCGGGGCGCCGATGCGCCGGGGGTCAAGAACTACGTGGCCACCACCTACTGGGTGGACGAGACCGAGTCTGCGGAGCTCTCGGATGAGTTCCAGAACTCCCGGATTGTCTTCTCCACAATCATGATCGACAACTACGACGAGATCCTCAACGGCCTGGCGGAGAAGGACAAGGCAAGCCTTGTTTCCGCCGTGGACGACGTTATCATGAACTGGTCCGCCGGGTATAACGGCTTCCTCTCCAGAACGGAGCGTGACCGGTACATCTTCATCTGCGAGCAGCGTTACCTGCAGCAGATAATCGACGAGAAGTTTTCCGTGCTGGACAAGGTCCGGGAGCTCATAAGCCCCAAGGGCATGCACCCCACCCTGTCCATCGGCATCGGCAAGGACGGCAGGGACATCGGCGAAAACTGCCACTTCTCCGCCCTGGCCCTTGAAATGGCCCTCTCCAGAGGCGGCGACCAGGCCGTTACGAAAAACCAGTTCACCTTCGACTTCTACGGCGGCAAGACCAGCACCACGGAGAAGCGCACCAAGGTCAAGAGCCGTGTTATGGCCTCCTCCCTTTCGGAGCTCATGCGGGACGCCTCAAAAATCTTCGTCATGGGCCACAAGCACGCGGACCTGGACAGCGTAGGCGCCGCCATCGGCGTGTGCTGCGCCGCCAGGGGGCTGGGCAAGAAGGCCCGGATAGTCATTGACGCCGAATCCTCCGTGGCGAAGGAGCTCATAAACCGGGCCCTGACCCTGCCGGAGTACCAGGACGCCTTCATAAACCCCCAGGACGCCATTCTGGAGGTGGACGCCCAGAGCCTGCTTGTTATTGTGGACACCAACCGGCCCGAGCAGGTAGAGAGCGAGAGCATTCTCATGAGCTGCAACCGGGTGGCGGTCATCGACCACCACCGCAGAGCCGCCACCTACATCCAGAACGCCGCCCTCTCCCTCCACGAGCCCTACGCCTCCTCCGCCTGCGAGCTGGTTACGGAGCTTCTGCAGTACATGGTGGAGCAGAGCGACATACTCCGCTTTGAGGCGGAGGCCCTCCTGTCTGGCATAGTTCTGGACACCAAGAACTTCACCCTCCGCACCGGCGGCAGGACCTTTGACGCCGCCGCCTTCCTACGGAGGGCCGGCGCCGACACGGTGGACGTGAAGCAGCTTCTCCAGACCGACATGGCCACCGCCAAGGCCCGTTACGCCATAGTCCAGAAGGCCAGGGTCTACAAGGCCGGCATAGCCATTGCCGCACCGGACAAGGCTGAAAACCGCATCATCGCCGCCCAGGCCGCCGACGAGCTTCTGAACATCGCCGGCATCCAGGCCAGCTTCGTGGTGTTCCCCAGTGAGGAGACCATCGACGTGTCCGGCCGGTCCATCGGCGATATAAACGTTCAGGTGATAGTTGAAAAGCTGGGCGGCGGAGGCAACAAGAACGCCGCCGGTGCCCAGATAAGCGGAAAAACCCAGAAGGAAGTGGTCCGGGACCTGCTCACAGCCATTGACCAGTACCTGGACGAGAATTCCATAACCAAAGAAGAGAACTGAAAAGGAGAATTATAATGAAAGTCATACTTCAGAAGGACGTTAAGGATCACGGCAAAAAGGGCCAGACCGTTGAGGTCTCCGACGGCTACGCCAGAAACTATCTGCTGCCCCGGGGCCTGGCAGTGGCCGCCACGGCGGACGCACTGAACGCCATCAAGCAGCAGGAGAAGGCCAGAGCCCGCCGGGAGGAGCTGGAAAAGGCCAAGGCCGCCCAGCTTCGTGAGTCCCTGTCCGCCATCATAGTCCGAGTCACCGCCTCCGCCGGCCAGGGCGGCAAGCTCTTCGGCTCCGTCACCTCCAAGGAGATAAGCGAGGCTCTGGAGGCTCAGCATGGCATCGTCATCGAGAAAAACCGCATTGTGCTGCCGGAGCCCATCAAGACCTTCGGCACCTATGAGGTCAAGTGCAAGCTGGGCTATGAGGTAACCGGCACCATCAACGTCATCATCACCGAGAAATAAACCTTTCCCGCCGCCAATGCGGCAGTAAGGAGGAAAAGATGGACGAGCTCATTCTGCGCCAGGTGCCCCACTCCGCCGAGGCGGAGCAGGCTGTGCTGGGCGCAATGCTCATCGACCCCCGCTGCATTCCGGACGTTATCGGCGCCGTCCGCACGGAGGATTTCTACACCGATACCAACAGAGACATTTTCGACGTCATGTTCACCATGTTCAACTTCTCCCGCCGGGTGGACGCCCTTACGGTGCTGGAGGAGCTGAGGACAAGCGGCAAGGCCACGGAGGGCACCAGGGACTACCTGGCCCACCTGATGGAGATGACCCCCACCGCCGCAAACGTGCTGGACTACGCCGCCATCGTCCGGGACAAGGCCCTGCTCCGCAGCGTGGCCGACGCCGGCAGCGAGATAAACACCATGGCCATGGACGCCGCCAACGACTCCCAGACCGTGCTGGAGGCGGCGGAGCAGAAGATCTACTCCATCCGCCGGGGCAACGTGACCGGCGGGCTCCAGCCTGTCAGCAAGGTGCTGGTGGACGTTTACGACAGGCTCTCCGAGGCAGCCAGAAACGGCGCCCGGCTTCCGGGCCTGCCTACGGGCCTTTCGGACCTGGACAACGCCATTATGGGCCTCAACAATTCCGACCTTATCATAATCGCCTCCCGCCCGGGCATGGGCAAGACCACCATCGCCCTGAACATGATGCTCCACGTGGCCAAGACCAGCGGCAAGGCCGTGGCCATGTTCTCCCTGGAAATGAGCCGGGAGCAGCTCTGCCTGCGGCTTCTGGCCAGCGAGAGCTTCGTGGACAACAAAAAGCTCCAGACCGGCTCCCTCTCGGAGGAGGACTGGCGCAAAATCGCCGCCGCCAGCGCCTCCATCGGCGCTACGGACATCAGGCTGGACGATAACCCCTCCCTCTCCGTGGCGGATATGAACGCCGCCTGCAGGAGGGTCAAGAACCTGGGTCTGGTGGTCATAGACTACCTGCAGCTTATGCAGTCCGCCGGGTCCCGCTCCGGGGCCTACTCCTCGGAAAACCGCACCCAGGTAGTCTCCGATATAAGCCGCATGCTGAAAATCATGGCCAAGGAGCTGAACGTGCCGGTGGTCTGCCTGGCCCAGCTCTCCCGTGCCAACGAGGCCCGCACCAACAAGCGGCCCATGCTCTCGGACCTGCGTGAGTCCGGCGCCATCGAGCAGGACGCAGATATCGTTCTGGGCCTATACCGTGACGACTATTACAACACCGAGACGGAAAAGCCCAACATTGCCGAGTGCATCATCCTGAAAAACCGCCGGGGCGACACGGGCACCGTGGAGCTGCGGTGGATGCCGGAATACTCCTCCTTCGCCTCCCTGGAGCGCCGCAGCGATGATGAGTAAGGCGCTTTGCCGGGTCTCCGACTTTGCGGAAAAGCAGGGGCTTCTTCCGCGGGGCAGCCGGGTGCTGGTCTGCGTCTCCGGCGGGGCCGACTCCGTAGCCCTGCTGCACATGCTCCTCTCCCTTGTCCGGGAAAAGGAAATGACCCTTTTCGCCTGCCACTATAACCACTCTCTCCGGGGCCCGGAGTCCGACGGGGACGAGGCCTTTGTCCGCAGCCTCTGCCGGAGGCTGGAGGTGCCCCTGGAGGTCGGCAGCGGTGACGTGGCCGCCCGGGCCCGGGAAAGAGGCCTGGGCATTGAGGAGTGCGCCAGGGAGATGCGGTATGAGTTCTTTGACAGGGCCGCCGCAGCCTTCGGCTGTGACGCCATAGCCACCGCCCATAACGCCGACGACAACCTGGAAACCCTTGTTTTTCACCTGGCCAGGGGCTCCGGCCTTAAGGGTCTTGGGGGCATTCCACCCCGCCGGGGGAATATTGTCCGGCCTCTTCTCTGCCTTACGAGGGCGGAAATTGAAGAATACCTCCGGGAAAATGACCTTCCCCACCGGGAGGACAGCACCAACGCCAGTGACGACTACGCCAGGAACCTTATCCGGCACCGGGTGCTGCCGGTCCTGCGGGAGCTGAACCCCCGGGCATCCGAGGCCGCTCTCCGTACCTCCCTCCTCCTCCGGAAAGATGAGGAGCTTCTGAACGGTATGGCCGCAGAGCTCATCGGCGGCAGGGACTATCTTTCCGCAGCGGAGCTCGCATCCTGCCCGGAGCCCGTGGCCCTGCGGGCGGTGCGGCAGCTGGGCGGAGATGGCATGTCCGCCGGCCATGTCCGGTCAGTTCTGGCTCTGGCAGCGGGGCCCGACCCCTCCGGAAGCGTAAATATCCCGGGCGCCGTATGCCGCCGGGAGTACGACAGGCTCATTTTTGAGCGGCCCGAGGCGGCGCCGGAGGGCTTTGAGCCCTTCACTATCGCCCCCGGTCAGCAGGCGGAGATACCCGCCCTGGGCCTTACGGTCACCT
>JAFPTE010000196.1 GCA_017400415.1 Oscillospiraceae bacterium | reverse complement strand
TCACGCCTGAGCCGCCCGGTGGAGCAGCACTCCGCCTGGGGCGGTATTCTGTCGTTATACTGCCGGTAGGCCGCCAGCCGCATGATGTCGTACCAGTGGAAGCCCGCAAGCTCCGGCAGAAGCCGCCGGTCGAACATGGCGTTGTAGGCGAAGATGTGCTCCGCCCCGGCCTCCTTCAGAAAGGCGGTCAGGTCCAGGGCCATCTGCCCCCGGGTGGTGACGGGATCACCCTCAAAGCCCGGCAGGAAGAGGGAAGGGCCGAATATTCCGCCCACAGTGAACTCCGGCGCCAGCACGTAGTACCTCTTGTCCAGCAGAGCCATGGTGTCCCCGTCCGCCAGGACCGCCCCCACGCTCATGAGCTCATTGTTCCAGTTGGTCTCCGTGTCTATAACCGCAAAAACGTCCAAGGGCTTACTTATCCTGCTCCTTTTCTTCCTTCTTCTTCTGGATGGCCTGGCCGATCTTGTCGGCGGCGGCGTCCACGCCCTTGTACAGCAGGTTTTCCAGGAAGCGGATAAGGAAGAAGCCCACCACGGAAACGCCCACGGCGGTCACAACGCCGAGGACCACGTTCTCCGTGGTCGCCCAGACCAGCAGGCCCAGAAGCACGCCGATTATTATGGAGTTGAATGCAAAGGTCTTTCTTCTCATGGGAATACCCCCTTTATAAAGATTGCCTTCATATTAGCACCCAATCGGCGAAATGGCAAGAATTATTATCGTTTTTTGTAGAGAAGCAGCTCCGGGTTTTCGCCGTTTGCCTCGTAGGTGCAGATGAGAATAAAGTCCATGTTTGCCAGCACCCCGAAGCAGAGCCCATCCACGCACTCGGATTCCAGCTGATTGCCAAGATAAGTGGTCTCGTCATTGAGGAATCTGGCCTTGATGCCGCTGGGGAGAGTGTATTCAAGGTTCACGTACCTGCCCACAAGGGCGTTGAGCCGCTCAAGCTTCGGCATGCCCTCGATGCCCAGGGCGTTTATCTCATCAATGAGCTGCCTTTTGAAGGCCTCAAACTCACCGCCGTCCCCAAGCTGGCTGTATCGCTTCCAGTAATCCAGCCCGGGAAGCTTTTCCCTCAGGTATGCCCTGGCCTCTGCGGGGGAGAAGCCCTGAGAGGTCATGTGGGGAACGCAGACCTCGATAAGGTCGTCCATGTCGCTGTAGGTATAGGTGCCGTCGGCGTAGCACCATTTGCAGTAGTCCTCGTTGGGGCTGCCGTCCCTGTCCCTGCCGATTATGGAGTCGTCCAGGGGCATGCCGCAGCACTGGCAGATAAGCTGCCGGGGCGCACCCAGAAGGGTATTGATGGAAACGCCGAAGAGCCGGGAAAGCTGCTTGAGGGTTTCCGTGTTGGGCGTGGTCTCGCCGTTTTCCCAGCGGCTCACGGCCTGCCGGGTCACGTAGAGCTTTTCGGCCAGCTCCTCCTGGGAAAGGCCCTTTTTCGTGCGAAGCTCAAATAAAACGTCCTTTGTATTCATGCCGTCGCCTCCTTTTTTGCTCATTATAAGCCTTCCGGGACATTATTGCAAGCAACAGACAGTTGCCCTCAGAGCATGAGGGACTCCAGGGCCCTGTCATAGTCGTCCTCGATGAGAACGGCCCTTTCGCCCTGGGCGGTAAAGGCGTCAATAAACCATCGGTTGCAGGCCTTGAGGCCCTCCGGAGTGCAGTCGGCCTTTACTAGCCTTTGCTCAATATCGGACTCGTGACCGATAATCTCACTGTAATGCCGGTCAATATACTCCTCCGTCATGCCAAGCAGAATAAACCTGATGTGGGACAGGTACCGCTCGTCAAAGTCCTGCCGCCAGGTGTGGGGAACGTAGCAGCCCTCGACT
The DNA here is from genome assembly GCA_017400415.1 of Oscillospiraceae bacterium. Taxonomy (GTDB): domain Bacteria; phylum Bacillota; class Clostridia; order Oscillospirales; family Oscillospiraceae; genus RUG626. The sequence goes on along the minus strand of JAFPTE010000196.1, from coordinate 574 downwards.
ATAAGGTCCTGCCGGTTCTCAATGGCTGTCTTTATTATCTCACGCACCACGGGCCACAGATATTCCTTCAGGGCGAAGTCATCCTCCGGCGTAAGAGTTGTGTATCCGCTGCGGATGAGGCCCATTTTCAGATGGTCAATGGACAGATAGGGGTATTTGTATTTTTCCAGCAGCCGCTGGGCCAGCAGAGTTTTTCCGGTGTGGGAAGCTCCGGTGATGAGTATGACCATAGGGGATTTCCTTTCTGAATAATGGCACAATTCGGGAAATTGAAGATTATTAAGCAAAAATCCTGCCGACCTTCGTCGACAGGATTTTTGCTTTGGTGGAGCCGACGCATCCAAAGGCGAACCCGCGCCCCCAGATCCGCCGGAGCCGGAAAAGGAATCAGAACCAGAAAAGTACGGCCCCTCAGCGGACGATCGTACTGCCCGGACAGATACTCCGATGCAGGCAGCAGATCAGAAAGGAACGCGAGACCAGCAGAAAGAGGAGAAAGCGAAACCGGCCAAAGCACAGAAAACAGGAAAGAAAAGATGGTGGATCGCGGCGCTGTCTGCCGCTGCAGTCTTCG